>JAPLMO010000357.1 GCA_026386995.1 Planctomycetota bacterium
TCTCGTTCCAGGTGACCACCCGCATCGATTCGCGGACCATCCTCGACTCTATGGGCGCCGAAAAACTCCTCGGCCAGGGCGACATGCTCTTCATGACACCCGGGGCCAGCAAGTTCATCCGCGCCCAGGGCGCGTTCCTGAGCGACCAGGACATCCAGAACGTCCTGGGGTTCGTCACCTCGAAGTCCGAGCCGGACTTCCAGCGGGAACTCGTCCAACTGAAAGTTGAGGGCGACGAGGAGGCCGGCGAGGACGGCGAGGGATTGCTCGCCTTCGGCGCCGACGACGAAATGTACAACCAGTCCATCGAGATCGTTCTGGAGCACCAGCGCGGCAGCGTCTCGCTCCTTCAGCGGCGGCTGGGCATCGGTTACGGCCGTGCCGCGCGGCTGATCGACCAGATGGCCGAGGACGGCATCGTCGGCGACTTCAAGGGCAGCCAGGCCCGAGAGGTCCTCCTGACGCTCGATCAGTGGCAGGCCCTCAAGGAACAACGCCGGACCGAAGAGGAAAAGGAACCGCAAGACAAGCATCTGACGGACGACGAGGCCGACCTCGACACGTAGCGATCATCGTTCGAGCCCCGACCGTAAGGTCGGGGGTCGGCTGATACGACAGTAAAATGCCAATGCGCAGGCGAACCACACCCCGCCTGCACGACCGGAGCCGCGATGCCCCTACCGCGGCTCCTTTTTTGCGCCGCACAAAGGAGCGGACCGGCCTCCTGCCCTGCTGTATAATGAGGCCCTCCTAAACCAAGCGCGGTGGGTCTCCCGACCCACCGCGCAAAGCATATGCCTTGCGCACGGTAAGGAAGACAAATGGAAATCCGCACCTTCGAGTTGGGGTCGTTCCAGGTTTCGGCGTACGTTGTCGTCGCGGGCGAAGATGCGATGATCGTCGATGCGCCGGAAGGGGCCGACGAGATTATCGGGGTCTGCGACCGGCGGGGTCTTGTGCCGCGCATCCTCGTCAACACCCACGGCCACGCGGACCACATCCATGCCAACGCCGCGATGAAGAAGCACTGGAAGGCCATCGAGATCGCCGTCGGCGCCGGCGACGCCGAGATGCTCCAGAGTCCGATGAAGAACCTCTCGGCCCTGCTCATGTCGTGGGTCAAGAGCCCTGCGGCGGACCGGCTGCTGGCGGACGGCGACACGATTGAAGTGGGCCCGGTGAAGTTCCAGGTTCTGGCGACCCCCGGCCACACGCCGGGCGGCATAAGCCTGTACTGCCCGGATGCGGCCGAGGGACGCGGCGCGGTCTTTACGGGCGATGCGCTGTTTGCCGGAGGGATCGGACGGACGGACTTCCCGGGGGGCGACTACGACCTGCTCCTTGAGTCGATCCGCAAGAAACTCCTCACGCTGCCGCCCGAGACCGTGGTGTGCCCCGGCCACGGCCCGGCGTCGACGGTCGGCCAGGAGGCGCGGTCGAACCCGTTCCTGACCTAGCACAACAGCACAGGATTACGCTTTGCGCGGTGGGTCTCCGTACCCACCGCGTTTCAGTCGCGTGACGTGGCCGCCGGGAACGCGGCGGGTACGGAGACCCGCCGCGCAAATCGCACGCCTGGGCGGGTACCCGCCGCGCAAAGGCATGAGCGCGAAAAAAACCGCCGGCCCGAGTTTTCCTTCCGGCCGGCGGTCCACGCGATGCGACCGATTTTCGAGCGAGAACAAGCCGTATCAGCGTCCGAGAACGTCGCCGACCGACTCGTTCCGCGTAATGACAAAGTTATCGACCTGCACTCGGGCGCCGCTCACCTGAACGCCCGCAACGCCGCCCAGGAGCGGCCCCGACCCCGCCCCGCCGCTGTCGGTCCAGACGACCTGCGGCGTAAGCGGCTCCTCGGTGTCGGTCCGCCAGAACTTGCCGGCGACGTTCACTCCGCCCGGCACGTGTTGCACGCGGACTTTCATCGTGTACCACCAGCCGCGAGCCAGCGGCTCATCCAGCAACACTTCCGCCTGCACGGGCTCCAGGCGCATCTGCTCGGGCAGCCCGGACCCCGGCTTCTTGGCGGCTTCCAGCGTTACAAGTTGCTTGACGAGTCGCAGCCGGCCCGGCGAAAGTTCCAGGACGTAGCCGGTCTGGTCAGCGCGGCGGTAGGCCGAGGCGCCGATGGCGTAGTTGGCCTGCGACTCCAGGATACGCACGTCAAACTGGAGGGTGTAATCGGACCACTGGTCCTCGCCGACGAGGAACTCCGCCCCGCGCAGGCTGATCTCATCCTGCTCAAGGGCCTTGCCGCGCCCGGCGTCCACCACGCGGAACTCTCCGCCGCGAACGTGAACCAGCGTCATCTCAGCCGGCGCCCCCGTCTCCCAATTATCGAAGTCCGCGGCAAACAGTCGCTTCGGCCCGTCGCTACCGACGGCCATCAGTTCGCCCTGAAACGTGCGTGACGTGTAGTCCCGCAGGTTTTCGTCGCGGACGCGCTGGAACCGCACGCCCGCGGCGCGGGCGTCGGCCAGTTCGTAGCGGCACAGGTATCCGGCGGCAAACCAGTAGCGGTCGTTGCCGACCGCCAGCATCTCGTACTGGCGGAGCGTCTCGGCGACGTCCTGGCCCGACAGCGCCAGGTCGGCCCGCAAGACCCCCGCGAGAGGCCCCTCGGCGCCGGCCAGCACCTGGTTCGCCTCGGCCGGCCGACCAAGCGACTCAAAGCACCACGCCCTCAGGGCAGACGCTTCCTGCGTCGGAGGCAACACCGCCAGCGCCCCCCTGTAATCGCCCGCCAGCATGCCGGCCTTGGCGGTCACCAGCGGCCCCGTGGCGCCGCCGGCGCCCGGCAACACCGCCGGGACCAGAAGCACCGACGCCAGCATCGGCCACGCCGGCCGGGAGGCCATCGCCGTCGCCGGCTGCTCGTGCCGCCGAGACCACACGTTGGCCACCAGGAACTGGAAATCGTTGATCTGCCTGTTCTCGCGCGGCCGTCGGCCGATATACGACGCCAGCAACAGGTCCGCCACCTGGTCCGAAGAAGGTTGCGACCGTGCCATCTCCTCCGTGACGGCGGCGCGCACCAGCGGCGCCAACTGCCGCAGGTCCGCCGCCTTCGTCACCTGGCTGGAGCCCTGAACAAGCCGCTCCAAGGCGCCGCCCGGCGCAAGGTCTACGCCGGCGGTGAACTGAAGGCCGACGACGATCAGGACGGCTCCGGCAGCCGCCACCGCCAGCGGCAGCCCGAGGCGGACCCAGCGGGACCGCACGAGGCGCACCGTCAGCGGCCGCCGATACCCCCGGCCCACCAGGCCGTGGACACGGCCGCGCCGCAGGACCGATTCGCCCGCTTCCTCGGAAAGTTCAACGCGGGTGCGGCCGGCGAGGCTTTCCAGCCCCGCGGCAACACCGCGGGCGCCTTCGGCCCGGTTGCGGCAGGAGGGACAGTCGGCGAGGTGCCGGCGCAGACGCTCGGTGTGCTCGCGGGCAAGGTCGCCGCGCTCCAGTTCATACCACTCGTGCGTACGAGGACACTCCATAGTCTTCCCGCTCCCCCCAAAGCCACCCCCATGTAGCATGTGGCTCCGGGCGTAAATCTGCCTGGTGCAACCGATGTGCCCCGGGAACCCGCCCCTTCGGCCGCTTGCGGGCGGCCGGACCCTGCGGGCTCCACCTAAGGTTATACGACTAAGTCGGCGTTTCGTCGGCGGCTGCCGAAGATTTTCCCCGGTCGCTCCTGCGGTGCCGTTTCCGCAGGAAGTCCAGGCCGTAATCCATGCGGCTGCGGGCGGTTGATTCCGGGCAGCCGACGATCTGCGAGATTTCCCGATACGAGAGTTCCTGGAGCGCCCGGAGGACCACGACCTCGCGATACGGCAGCGGCAGTTCGTACAGGGCCGCCGCGAGTTGCTGGAGTTCCTCCTGCCAGGAGGCCCGGTCGTCGGGCTCCGGCTCCTTGAATGCCTGGAGCGATTCCGCCAGGCCGTGGAAATCGTCGGGGACGATCGCCCGCTTCTTCTTCAGGAAGTCGGTCGCAAGATTCCGCGCGATCGTGTAGAACCACGTGCTGAACCGCTTGGGGTGCTCGTAGTAATCGGCCTTCTCCAGGACCCTGAGGAATGCCTCCTGGGCGAGCGACTCCGCCTCCGTCCGGTTGCCCACGAGGCGATACAGGTAACTGGTGATCGCCGCACGGTAGCGGGCAAACAGGGCGCTGAAGGCATCTTCGTCGTGTCGGCGCTGGAGCCGGAGCATCAGGTCTTCGTCGCTCGCGGTCCGCTCATCCATCCTTGACGCCTTCCGATGGGGCCAGCACGTGCAGCCGTATCAGCAAGCGGTGCCAGTATTTCTCGAACCCGTTCCCGAAAGTAAACAGAACGGGCGTCAGAATCAACGTGAAAACGGTCGAGACCGCCAGGCCGCCCAACCGTGTCCGCCGACTCATTGGGGGTCATCGCGACGCAGGCGCCGCCGGCTCCGACTGCCATCCGCCGCCCAGCACCGCGTAGAGTCTCACATGGTTGGCGAGTTTCCCCCAGCGAATCGCGACGAGCCTCTGCTGCGCGGCGTAGAGGGCTTGCTGCGCGTCCAGGACGGACAGGTAGTTGTCAATTCCCTTGATATAACGAGTGCTGGAGAGGCGGTACGTCTCCGCGGCCGCGTGAACGAGGGATTCCTGAGCCGACACTTGCTGATCCACCGTGCTCCGCACGGCGAGGGCATCGGCCACTTCCCGGAAGGCCGTCTGAATCGCCCTCTCGTATTGGGCGATGGCGGCGTGTTTGTCGACTTCGGTCACCTTCAATGCGGACCATGCGCGGGGATCGAAGATCGGCATGACGATCTTCGGCGCAAAGTTCCAGGTTCTGGAACCGGGCTGGAAGAGCCCCGAGAGTTCGACGCTGCCGGTCCCGATCGATGTGGTCAGAGAGATCCTGGGAAAAAGCGCCGCCCGGGCGGCACCGATATTGGCGTTAGCCGCCCTGAGAAGGGCTTCGGCCTGAAGAATATCGGGCCGGCCCAGGAGCACCTCGGAGGATACACCGGCGGAAATCTCTCTGAGCGGACTGACGCTGCCCAGTTCCGCAGGCAACAGATCGTCCTGCACCGGAGAGCCCACCAGAAGGTTCAACGCGTTTTCATCCTGGGCCACGAAGTGCGTAAACCGGGCGAGGTCTCCCCGGGCGGCATCCACCTGCGTCTGCGCACGATGAAGGTCCAACTCGGGGACGAGTCCACGGTCCAGGCGCCGTTTAACCAGGTCGTAGGCGGCCTGCTGCGACTCAAGG
>JAPLMO010000516.1 GCA_026386995.1 Planctomycetota bacterium
GCCGCCTGGAAGATGCCCTGCTCGATGGCCTTCTGGCCGTCGGTGGCCACCAGGCAGGCCAGGTTCATGACGCCGGATTCGCCGCGCGGCGGGTTCTCCTTGACCTCGGCACAGACCGGCGCGAGGACCTCCACGACCTGCTGGGTGAGCTCCGCGCGGTCGTCGCGGAGGATGCGGTCGAAGAGTCGGCCCAGTTCGATCTTGTCGTCCTCGGACGGCTGGCGCCCGCCGCCGAAGAGCCGGTCGCGGACGGCCTTCAGTTCCGGGTGCGTGCGGATAAAGTACTCGAAGATGTTCGGGACGTCGTACTTCACAACCAGGGACATCTCGACCTTGTTCTCGACCCGCCGCAACTGCTCGACGAACGCGTCCCGGTTCAGGGTCAGTATCCGGCGAATGGCTTGGGCTGAGTCTGCGACGACGCCGAACGACATCGGCAGCAGCGCCCCCTCTTGCATCAGGCACTTGTGGACCGCGTGGTGGGCCGCCAGGTGGCGTCGCTCCGGTCGGAGCCGGGCGTTGGGCACATCGCTCACGACGGCGGCCAGTTGGCCGTCCGAGATGGCGTAGACTTCCCCCCCATCAATGCCGATCGGGTCATAACGGCCGGCCACGGCACGAGCCGTACCCGTGCCAGGGCCGCACCCTTGTGGGTGGGCTACAATGGCATAGAGGTACTTGCCGACCCGCGCAACCTGCGGGGATCCCCCGGCGGTGCCGGGGGTTTCTACTTGTTGGGCCATGGGGCTAAGACTCCTTGGGCAGATCATTGCACGATCCCTCTCTGGGGCAGCCGTTCAGGCCAGTCCCGCGTGAAGTCGCCGCCGGGGCCGAGGCGCACGAGCGGCAAGTCAGCAGGCTCGGGCGCGGCGCGGAGCCAGGCCGCGCAGCGCAGGATCAGGAGGCCCATGCGTCGGGCCGGCGTACGAAATAGCATGAGGATCGGGTTCCGGTGGAACATAAGCCCTCCTTGTGCTCCGGCCCGCTGCCAGTGTAGTGCTTCACTCAGATGATATCTTATCCAGGGCGGCCGGGTGACACGGCTGCGCCTTGTGCAGCCGTGGTCGTCGGCAGGGATACACGGCTGCAAACTGCGCAGCCGTGGCACCCACAACTCCGGCCCGCTGCTGCCGTGCTCGCAGGGACGCTCGCGCGCCTGCGCCTCTAGTGAACGCGTTCCAACGAACAGCGCGGCACGGCCGTGACCAGATTGACCGGCTTAAGACGGCCCTCCTGCGTCTTTATGTGCAGGATCGCACCGCAAGCGAAGCACTTGACCGCGCCCTCGTAGTCGTCATAAACGTCGTCCAGGTCCACCTTGTGGCCGCAAGACAGACAGTTGATCTTCATGTCACTTTCCTGTTTCTACAGAGTCCCTGAGTCCGTAAGTCGTAACGTTTCCTTGGGCGTCCAGCCTCAGGAGGTAGGCTTGGCGATCGAGCACCGGCCTCTGTGTCGACAGGCCTAAAGCCTTTACGGTCGCATTCGGCACACAGACCTCCGCCTCAGCCTCCCATGCTCCCTGTTCGGGGTCCATGAGCGCCAGTTTGATGATGTTGGTGTGCCTGACGTCCGGCACCATCTTGTTCAAGAAGTCGATCACGGCGTCTCTGACATTTGCAATCGGCAGCACGCTGCGTTTCTCTTGCGGACCGCTCGCAGGTGACACCCGCTCGGCCATCCTGACGTTATCAAGAACGCTCGCCATCTGACCACCTTTCGGTTGGAGGCCGGGCTTGCCACCCTGGCACGGCCACAAGCCGTGCCGTGGCCGGCGGCGTCGCCATCGGCCTGCGGCCGCTCGCGCCGCGCCGCCGGGCGCCTCGCTAGTACTTGAACCTGAAGCCGCTGCCGCTGCCGGGCGACTTGCCCGCCGACGGGTTGCCCGGCGCCGGGGCGGGCATCGCCCCTTTCATTCCGGACATGATCTCGCGTTTCTCGGCGTCGATCTCGCGGAACCGTTCATCGATGAGATACACGCGCTGCGCCGCGCAGCGGCGCTCCTGGCTCCGCCGTTCCCGCTCCATCTCGAGGCAGGCAACCCTCAGGAAGACCTTGTGGGGCAGAAACTTGTCATCCGCCTTGCCGGAAAGGGTCCGGATGTTCTGCGACGTTCGCACCGCTCTCTTGATGGGTGCCATGGTCCTCACCTCCCTACTGGGTTACGGGTTGGGCCTGGCGCACCGGCCGCGCGGTGGTCCGGCCACAAACCTTCTGGATGACCTCTTCGATCTTCTGTGGCATGAGGGACTCCCCGCCCCGCGTCACCTTGGCGGTGTCGAGGCTCAAAACGTCGCGGCAGACCCAGAGCAGCACGGGGTCGGCGAGACGCGCGTGGGCCTTGCGGTTCGCCAGGATGCGGGCAATGGCCACGCAGGCCCGGATGGTCGGCCTGTGGTTGTTCACGCCTACGCCGCGCAGTTCCCGGATGATGTCCACAATCGTCTCGGCGTCGGCCCTCGAGATGCCCGATTTGGCTATGGTGATCGCAATCTCGGTGTCACGGTCCAGTTGATGCAACTGGATGGTAATGAGCCGGTCCATAAGGGCGTCCTGGGTCTTGTGGGTTCCGGCATACTCCTCCGGGTTCGAGGTGAAGATGGCCCGGAAGTCGGGGTGGACCTCCAGGTAGCCCTGGCCGGACTCGCGCAGTTTGGGCAGATTGAGGATCCCCTCCGAGAGGATGCTCAGCAGCGCGTTGTTCGCCTCCGGCCGCGACCGGTTGAACTCATCGTAGATCAACGTATATCCATTTTGGCACGCCGTCGTCAGGCGGTTGTCCACCCAGAGGCTCTGCATCTCCTCCTGGGTCTTCGTG
>JAPLMO010000103.1 GCA_026386995.1 Planctomycetota bacterium
CCACGATACGCTGGACAAACTCACGAACACCTTTGCCGACGACCTGGACAATTCCAAGGGTCCGATCGGCCCCGAGGACGTCACGTGGGCGTTCCAGTGGGACCTGACGGTCCCGGCCGGCGGCACGGTCCAGATCAGCAAGGACAAGAACATGGTGCCGGAGCCGGCCACGCTGGGCCTGATGGGCCTGGGCCTGGCGGCGGCCGTCGTCGGCCGCTTGAGGAAGGCGTCGCGGCGGGTCGCCTGAGCCGCGGACCGTAACCAATATAAATCCACACATCGCCTCGGTGGCGATGGTAAGCAGTGAAAGGAATGAGGGGTAGCACCGAACCCGCCGACAACGATCTTAAGGGGGTTGTGGCCGGCGACGTTCGGGTGGCGAAGGCGGGTATAAATCCCGCTCGACAATTACGGACGGACTGCAAACGAGCGACCTTGGGAGGGCTAGGCTCATCCAGGGTCGTTTTTTTTGCAGGTCGGACGGCGCCACGTGAAACTGGCCGGGGATGGAGGTTGAGGGAATGTTTACGCGAATCGCTTTGGTGTCGGTTTCCCTGGTCGCCTTTTTGGCGACGGCCCTGGTGGCGGCGGGTCCTGCGGCCGCAAGCACGTACATCCCGTTGGACGACCTGAACTCTCAGGTCAGGTTTGACCCTAACCAGGGCGTCATCGGATGGGACGTCGATGGGGTAACGACTGGGACACCGGCTACGAGACGCTCAACACCGCCTACGATAACGGGGCGGGGTTTAGCGCGACGGTGGCGTACGTCCTGTTAGGCGGCCTCCCGGGCAGCCACAGTTCGGCCTTGCAAGAAATCATTTCGTTCCACAATACGACCGCGCAGCCGGTCCGCCTCCAGTTCTTCCAGTACTGCGACTTCGACCTGAACGGCACCGCCGGCGACGATACAGTGCGTCTGACAAATCCCAACACCGTGGAGCAGCGGGACGTCGGCACGGTCGTTTCCGAAACGGTGGTTACGCCGCCGCCGACGCTGACCGAAGTGGCGCTGTACGCTGCCACGCTTCAGAAGTTGAACAATACGAGCGTGGATAACCTGGACGGATCGGCCGGTCCGCGCGGCCCGGATGACGTAACGTGGGCCTTCCAGTGGGACATCACCGTTCCCGCCGGCGGGACCGTCGAGATCAGCAAGGTCAAGAACGTTACGCCCGAGCCGATGATGGTTGCCGTTCGCGTGCGTCGCCGCCTGGTTGCCTGACGGGCGGCAACGTGGTCGGACCACCGGCCTGCCGCAGCAGTACGGCGGCGGGTCGTGGGGGGGAAGACGGAAGGTAAGATGTGATCGGTCGTGAAGCGGTTGGGGGGGCAGGGCCCAATCCGCGTTCAGGTGCATCAGAGAGCGAAGGGTTGGGTTCATGGGCCGAACTGGAACCGAACCGGCGCGCCCTCACCTCGTGGGCGTTTCGTGCGCGATCCGAGAAATCCTCGCCCTCGTCGAAACCGTGGCGCAGAGCGATTGCCCCGTCCTGATCGAGGGCGAAAGCGGGACCGGCAAGGAACTCGTCGCCCGCCGCATTCATACCTCCAGCCCGCGGGCCGTGTGTCCGTTCATTCCCGTCAACTGCGCCGGCGTCAGCGAAACCCTTTTCGAGAGCCAGTTCTTCGGACACATCCGTGGCTCGTTTACCGGGGCCGAGCAGAACATGCTGGGCCTGGTGCGCAGCGCCGAGGGCGGCACGCTCTTTCTGGACGAAGTCGGCGAGATTCCCGAGAATATCCAGCCGAAGTTTCTGCGCGTCCTTCAGGACGGCGAGGTCCTGCCCGTGGGCGGCACGTCGCCGGCGGCCGTCAATACGCGGTTCGTGGCGGCCACGAACCTAAGCCTGCGGCAGGAAGTCAGCGAGGGGCGGTTCCGCCAGGACCTGTTCTACCGGCTGAACGTCGTCCGGATCGAGATACCGCCGCTTCGCGCGCGGCCGGAAGACGTGCCGGTGCTGGCGGACCACTTCCTGGCCGTCTATGCCGCGGAGTATCGCCGCCCGGCGATTCTGCTGTCGGAGACGGTCTGTCGCAGCCTGGCCGAGTACGGTTGGCCGGGCAACGTGCGCGAACTGGCCAGTTGGGTCGAGCGGCTCTACGCCACGGGCCTCGCGCCCGAGGTGGCATTGGAGATGCTGCTGGCCGAGGCCGGCATGCCTGCCGCCGACGCTGCCGCGGGAACGTTGCCCGGCGGCGTCGCGACCCTCGAACAAGCCGAACTCGCCGCCATCCGCCGCGCGCTCGCCGCCGCCGGCAATAACCAACTTCAAGCCGCCCGCCTCCTGAACATCCACCGCAGCACGCTTGCCCGCAAACTCCGCGAATACAACGTGGCATAACGGCAGTTTCAAGTTTCAGGTTTCAAGTTTCAAGTTCCAAAGCCTGCCCGCCAAGATTATTGAGCCCTGCATTGTCAAAGGTACGGCAGTGAAAAGTTGTCATTCTGAGAGCCTGTGATCAATTTGATCTTTGCGTGGCCCCCCGTGTGAGGGCGGAGCCTTTTTCAGGTCGCCGTCACGAATTTCCTCGCCGGCATTTCATAGGCACTCGACCGTCAGTCCTCCGTC
>JAPLMO010000448.1 GCA_026386995.1 Planctomycetota bacterium
GACGTGGCGTACGCAGAACTGCCCGAGGCGGCCGAAAGCCTCACGAAAGTGGCGATCGAGGACCTCGACCTCTGCCCGCTCTACACCGCCCGCATCATCAAGGGCGTCCGCGTGGGGCCGAGCCCGGCGTGGATGGCCCAGCGGCTGGAGGCCGTCGGCGTGCGGCCGGTCAACAACATCGTCGACGTCACCAACTACGTGATGATGGAGTGCGGCCAGCCGCTGCACGCGTTCGATTTCGCCCCGCTGGCCGAGCACCGCATCGTCGTCCGCCGCGCGCGGCCGGGAGAGCGGTTCGTCGCCATCGACCACTCGGAGCACACGCTCACCGGCGAGCGGCTGGTCATCGCCGATGCCCGCCGGGCGGTCGCGCTGGCGGGCGTCATGGGCGGCGTGGATACGGAGATTTCCGCGGGCACCAGGGACGTCCTGCTGGAGGCCGCCGTCTTCGACCCGCTAAATATTCGCACCACCGCCCGCACCCTCGGCATGGCCAGCGAGTCGAGTTACCGCTTCGAGCGCCGCGTGGACCCGTGCGGCACCGATTGGGCCAGCCGCAGGGCGTGCCAACTTATCGTGCAGGTCGCGGGCGGCAAGGCGGCGCGCGGCGTGGCGGCGGTCGGCAAGCCCCTGCCGCAACCGATGGAAGTCACGATGCGCGTCGCGCGGATCGAGACCCTGCTGGGCCTGGCGATTCCGGCCCAGACGGCGGCGGACATCCTGCGGCGGCTGGAGTGTGAAGTGATTGAGGACTCCACCGAACGCATCCGCGTACGCATCCCGTCGTGGCGCCCTGATTTGGAGCGCGAGGCCGACCTGATTGAGGAAGTCGCGCGGCATCACGGGTACGAAAAAATCCCCGTCAGCACGGAAGTGCGCCTGGCGTACGCCCCGCGGACGAAGGCCGAGCAGGTCCGCGAGGCCGTCTCGCAGGTGCTGACCGGCTGCGGCTACTTCGAGGCCGTGACGTTCACCTTTACCAGCCGCGACCACGCCGTGCGTATGCGTCCGCGCGAGGTGTCGGCCGAGCCGCTCGTATGCCGCGGGACGCCGCTGGCCTTGCGCGAGTCGCTCCTGGCGGGCGTGCTGGAATCTCTGCGCGTCAACCAGAGCGCCGGCGAGCCGCACGCGCGCCTGTTTGAGATCGCCAAGCGGTTCGTGCCCGTCGAGGGCCGGGAATTGCCGCAGGAAACCGCGTGCCTGGCCCTGGCGAGCCACGACGATTTCGAGACCGTGCGCGGCGTGGTGGAGGCCGTTCTCGACGCCCTAGGGCTGGCCGGCCGCACGAAGTTCGTCGCCACCGGCCGCTATCCGGACCTAGACCCCGGGGCCGCCGCCGAAATCCTGCTCGACGAGAAGCCCCTCGGCATGATCGGCCGCGCCGGCAGCGATGCCGCCAAGGCGTTCGACCTGGACGAGCCGCCGCTCGTCGCCGAAATCGACTACGGGCAACTCATCGAGGCGGCCAACCTGAGGCCGCAGTTCAGGCCCCTGCCCCAGTTCCCGGCGATTTTGCGCGATCTGGCGATCGTCGTGGACGAAGGCGCCGCCTGGGAAAAGATCGAGGCTGCCATCGCGGCGGCGGACCTGAAGGAACTGGAGTCCGTCCAGGCGCTGAGCGTCTATCACGGCAAGCAGATCCCCGCAGGCAAAAAGAGCGTCGCCCTCAGGTTGACTTTCCGCCGGCCCGACGGCACCCTCACCCACGAGGCGGCCGACCAGATGCAGGCCCAAGTGCTTGCGGCCCTGAAAGATTCGCCCGGGGCGGAGTTGCGGGCGTAGCACTCGGGCAAGTATCGTAAAGCAGTATGTGGATGCCCCGCCTGGGGGGCCGCGACGCGCGGAGTCGTGCGGCGGACTTGCAGCGGGGTGCAACCGGAACACGGGAATCCTTGTCAGGCGATATAAACATGCGAAGCATCGCACTTCTTCTGGCGGCGGCCGTTACGGCGGCCGCTCCGGTGGCAGGCTGCCAACAGGGCCGGCCCGAGCAGCAACGGGTACGCAGGGACATCGTGACCAAAGACGAGGCGATCCAGATCGCCCGTCGCCACGTGGCCCAGGCATATCCCAGCCTGCTCATCGAGCAGCAGCCGCGCACCGTGGAATTCGTGCTGGACCAGCAGGTGCTCGGCGGGCAGATCTGGAACATCAACTTCGCGTGCCCCGCCCCGACCGCCCCCGACGGCAAGCCCGCCGCGAACCCGCCCATGACGAGCGTGACGGTCTGGGTCCTGCCCGATGGCAAGGTGCGCGGCGTGGTGACGCATGCGAAGTGACGGCACTGAGAATATCGAACAGGGACCTCCGAATACCGAATGATAAATGCCGCGGCGGGTAGGGAGCCGCGCAAAAGCACAATCGCAATTCGCTCTAACCGCGTGGTCGCGGAGCCAACAACCAGCGTGGGTGCAGAGCACCCACCCTACGCCGCTGCGTCACTTCAACATTGAACATTCAGCATTCGACATTATTCGTGGCGTGCCCTGTCGCCGGACCGTGTAAGCATGCGGAATCTCATCGCGGCGGGTCGGGAGACCCGCCGCGCGGGGTGGCGTCATTTCGACGCCGAGACCTCCAAAATGAGGTACACAACTTTGCCGTTGGCGGCCATCGGCGAGGTCATGCCGCCGATGAGAACGGGTTTGCCTAGCGGCATGCGGATGGAAGTGCTGAACGTCTGGAGGAGGAACTCGGGCAGTTCGATTTCGGCCTTGGCGGTGTTGCCGTTCTGGTCCTTGCCTCCGATGGCGCTGTTGAGGGTTGCCTTGCGGTTCTCGCCGCCCGCCTCGCTCACGTGGCTCTGGAGGTCCAGGGTGACGGCCTTGCCGTCCGGCGAGAGGGCCGGGACGATCTCGACCATGGCGCCCATCAGGATGGAGTTGATCTGCGCGTCCCAGCCGACGGCGCTCTCCGCCACCACCGGCGTGGCGTCCGCAACGTAGACCTGGGCCTTGCCTGTGACCAAGTGGACCCTCTGGCGGTCGAAGCAGGTAATCTGGCCGCGATAAATGACCTTGGCGTCAGCGGCGGCAAGGACGGCCGGGGGGATCTCCAGGGGCACGGTGCGCTTTGCGCCCTCGGGAACCAGTTGAGCCACCTGGGCATCGTCGAGCAGGACCCATCGGGCCTCGATGGCGACCATCTGTCGCTGGGCGCGGAACTGCTCCAGCAGTTCGGCGATCTTCTTCTGGTTCTCGGCGGTCTGGGTGACGACCAGCAGCGCTCCGACCCGGATGATCTTGGCACGCCCCCCCTCGTCTTCCCAGCCCTCCGAATTGATGGTCCGATGGATGACTTCCTCGACCACTTCAGGGCTAAGGGTGGAAGAGATGGCCGCCTGATCTCCGACGGCCTGGGCGCTGCCGAACAGCCCTGCACCGCCGCCGGCGACGGAAGCGGCCTCCGCGGCATAATATTGAACCCCGGAACCGCCGGCATCCGGATGTGTGGGCGGGAGGGGGCCCGAGTAGCGGCTATCGCGACCCATCATCAGGTCCTGGACGTTGTACATGCGTATGACGAGCGGCTCGACCTTCTTGGCCTCGGCAACCTTGGCGGCCTGGTCGAGCGGCCCTTTGTCCTCGCCGCCCCCCTTCCTGGCATCGGCAGCCTTGTCGGCCTGCTGGAGCGGCCCCTTGTCCGCGCCTGCTGCTCCGGTGCAGGCGGCAAACGCACCCACGAGTGCAACGGCGAGAATCCATCGGGTCAGGCGGGTCTTCATGGCGAGTCTCCTTCCCTGGGTTGGCAGGGCCGCGACCCTATGCTCGCGGCTGCGCCCATGATACCCGCCCTGCGGCAGTGTCAACACATTTAACCTGGCAGCGCTTTTCGAAGCAGCGCTTATGGGACTAGTAGTGCGTCAACTTTAATTATGTGGGTGCCACGGCTGCGCAGTTTGCAGCCGTGCGTCCCCGCCGCCGATCACGGCTGCACAAGGCGCAGCCGTGGCACCCGCACAATCAAATGTTGACGGACTACTACGCCCGCAGCCCCACGCGGCGGGTACCTGCCCAGGTGGGTAAACTCCGACCCGCCGCGAGAATCCTGCCCAAGTGGCGCTGTAGTATCAGGCTGGTGGCGGTCGCATGCCGCATGGCGTGAAGCGGAGTGCTCAAACGTTTCCGGGTTTCCGGCCGAACCGGTCAATTAAGGTTGTCGCTGGCCCAGACTATTTCCGCCTGGGCTTCCGTCGGCCTTGGCATGACATCGGGGGCCGAGATCGCCAATCGTTGGCCGGTCAGGATATGTCCGATCATCTTCTGAGGATTCCGCTCAAACGTGGAGGCGACGCCGGCCAGGTGATTCGCCAGACTCTGGGACGGGCGCGGCCCGCTTTGGCACGCAGCGATAAGGTCGTCCTGGGCCTGGCGCCAATCGCCTTGCGCGGCAGAGACCAGGGCTAACCAGACCAGTACGTCTCCGGAGCCGGGGTTTCGTTCATGCAAGGCGGCGAACACTTCCCGTGCCTGCTTTAGCCGGCCCTGCCGCACGCCGACGATACCGCACTCGCGGAGTTCCTGGTCGGTGCATGCCGACAGATCGGTGATCTGGACTGCTTCGGCGCCGCGAGACACGGTGACTTCCTGGGCCAGGGCCGCCAGCGCCTTGGCGGCGTCGGCGGTATTGCCTTCATGCCCGTAGATGATGACAGACCACAGCAACGGCGTCACCGGCCGGCCGGCCGGCGTATCCGTCGCGGACTCCTGTTCGAGAAACGCCATCGCCTCACGGCTGTCGCCCGTCAGCAGAAGGGTGAGCGTCATCCAGAGGCCGGCCGCGTTTCTGATGCCCGATCCCCCAGGAGCGGTCGTCAGGATCTGCCTGAAATTCTTCCGGGCCTCCGTGGGACGGTGCTGGGTGAGGGCGGCGATGCCCGTGGCGACGCATTCCCAGCCCGGGTTCTCGGCCGGCTTCCTTTTCTGCCGGGCCACTTCGGCCTGCTTCCGTGCCGGGTCGGGCTGGAGGTCGAGGGCATAGGCCATGGCCAGCATCGCGTGCGGCTCAGGCCCGTCAGGGATGGAACCGATGACCTGTGAAAACAGAGGAATCGCACATCGCGGGCTGCCGGCGCCAAGCACCTGAACGCCCCGCTCAAAAGCCAGGGAAGAGGTCGTGCTTGGCCGCGTGCAGCCGGCGGCGAGCAGCAGGACGACGGAAGCAAGAGCGAGGGTTCGCTTGTTCATTTCCGTTCTCCCAAGGCGTGCGTCCGTATCGCGTCAATCGGGCTGACATATTGCTGCTGAATCTGGGTGGCCATATCCGGCAGGGCCGATTTGGCTTCGTCGGTGATGAGATGCGCGGTAATCAGGACCACGATCTCTTTCTGTTCCTTGCGGGCGCGGACGTTGCGGAACGCCATGCCTAACAGGGGTATATCGCCCAGCAGGGGGACTTTCTCAACCACCTTCCTGTGCTGATCCTGTAGCAGGCCGCCGATGATGACCGTGCTGCCGTCCTTCATGCCGACGGTCGTCTTGGCCTGTCGCCGGGTCACGAGCGGCAAAGAGCCGCTGCTGGGGTTGTTCGCGTTGTCGGGGTCTCTGGCCCAGTCGGTGATAACATCCGACACCTCGGACTTGATGTCGAGGGTTACCTGGCCCTGGTCGCCGATGTAGGGAGTGACCTCTAGCGTCACGCCCGCCTTGATGGATTCGAGGTGAAAATAGGGATTGGCGGTGTACCCGCTCAGGAGGGAGTAGTATTTCTCCTGGCCGACGAAAATCTCCGCTTTCTTGCCGTTCTGGACGACGATCCGGGGGTTGGCCAGCACCTGGCCCTTCAGGTCCTGGAGGATGGCCCGCAGTGTGACGTCGACATAAGCGGCAATGTCGGAGGCTGCATCGAACGTGACCGTGCCGATCAGGCCCAGGTTCTTCGCGGTGAGACTGGCGTTCTTGTACTGCCAGTCCAACCCCAGTTGCTTGGACCCCTCCTCGCTCAACTCAAAGACAATGGCCTCCACGGCCACCTGCCGGCTGGGCCTGTCGATGGTCTGGATGGTGTTCAGGACCCGCTCCTGCATGCCCGGAGGCGCGTTGACCAGGACGGCGCCGTTGGCCTTGTCGTAACTGACATATCGGTCCAGCGTCTGGGGAAGCATGCCCTTGACCTCGTCGGAGGTGGCGTGCCGGAGTTTGACTCTCTGGAGGCCTGCCAGTCTGCGAAACATTTCCGTGCCTGGCTCGGCGCGGCCCACGAGGTAGTAGTCCTTGACCCGCACGAAACTCAATCCGCCCGGCGCGCAGACGCGTTCCAGGCATTCCTCCAGCGGCATGTCCTTGACCGACATGGAGATGACTCCCTGGACGGTCGGGTCGGCAAGGACGGTGATCCCGGTCTGTGCCGCAATATCCTGCAATGCCTGGCGGAGGTCCGTGTCGACCCAGATGTTGGTCACCAGGCCGCCTTGGGGTTTGGGCGGCGCTCCGGCGGGACCGGCAGGCGACGCGACCTGCGATGCCGGGTTCGTCGCGGGCGACTGTCCGGCCCGAACGCCCCGAAGAACCATCTGCCCAAAGCCGGGCTTGTCCAGGCACAGATCATACCGGGCGTTCGGCCCGCCGACGGGAAGCGTAAACCAGCCTTCCTTGTCCGTCACAGACGGCGCCCACGTACCCGTGTTGGGCACGCGCACCCAGCCATCCTCGCGGAGTTCCTCCATGCCGGTGGGCCGCACGGTCGCCCCTTCAAGGGGCATGCCCTGTTCGTCCGTCACGCGCCCGCGGACGGAAGCCGAAGGGGCAGCGGCCATCGCGCCGGCCCCCGGCCGGCAGTCAAAAGCCGCGGCCAGAACGCCGATGGCGAACAAACTGATCGCCACGGCGCAAAAACGGCGTTTTGGAGATCCGGTCCGGCTCATGTCGGCTATCTCCGTTCCACCACCGTCAGTTCCACAGGCACTGTGGTTTGCGTCTTCTCCCCCTCGGTGCCCACGGCCTCGACCACGAACGTGCCGGAGTGAGTGCCTGTGGCCTCGGCGGGTACGCGAACGGCCATAGGCAGGCAGGCCGACTGGAGCCTGTCCAGCACGAAAGTCTCTTCTGCGATCGTGATCCAGCCTTCCGGAATCGAAGAATCCCCTTCGGCGACCAGCGTGGCAGTGCAGTACAGGAGGTCCCGGCTGGTGTTTCGGATCGACAGGCCCAGGGATCGGTTGCCGCCAGCGGCGATCCTGGTAACCAGTTTGTCCGGCGAAATCTTGATCGCCGATTGCGCCGAGGCGGCCGTCGGCGAGGCGGATTCCTGGACCAGAAGGGCCAGCAGCGACGCCTGGTCGGCGGAGATCGTCACCGGGGATACGTTGCAGGCCTTGGTCCACTGCGACTGGTAGTCGAAGGTTAATCTCGCCTTGTATTCTCCGGCGGGCAGCGCTTTATCCAGCGAGCATCTGAAGATGCGCGAGTCGCCGCCGAACACCATGGGCCTCTTGCTGACCAAGGTCTTTCTAAACATGGGCCGCCCGCCGGCGTCGATGATCTCCAGCGTCCCCGAGCCCTCAAACCGGCTCTTGCCGGCGTTTCTCAGCACGCCCTTAACCTGGGGCCAGGCCGGCTGGCCTTCCTTGTAGAAGTCGGTCAGCGAAGTCGGCCAGATAAACTCGCATTTTTCGATCTTCGCCTGCCTGGGAAACGTCTGGCCCAGAACGGTGATGAATACTCCGGAGGCGATGCGAAGCGATAAGCCGACCCCCGAGTCGGTCCTGCCCTTATGGCCGAGTGTCACCATGACGGCGGCGTAATACTCGCCGGCGGCCGAGTAGGGAACCTTTACGGTGCACGCGATCCGCTCGTCCTTGCCGGAATCCAGGGCCACTTCGGACTTACCGAGTGTGATCCATTTACTGGCGGAGGCCGGGCCGGCGGAGGGCTCCTTGAACACGAGGCCCCCATCCTCGGTGACCTCGAAATCCATGATCTCCAATCGCGCGGACTGGGTTGCGTCCCCCTGGCCCCTGGCCTTATTGATAATCGAGATGTAAAACGTGGTCGTCTCGCCGGGCTTGACGCTGATCTCCTGCTTCAGCGGAGCGACCCCCAGGCCCGCGCTTGCCGGGCCGGCGAGAATCACCGCTGCGCCGGCCAGTACCAGCCACGCCGCGATTATGCGTATCTTGTTCTTCAGCATTGCCTGTTTTCCTTACCAGGAGGCCGTCAGGACCAACGATGCCTCATAACTTCCGCTGTCGTTGGCACGGTTCGCGGCGGTCTGGGCTCGGACCCAGATGGTGATCTCCGAAGAAGGGCCCATGCTCTGAACGCCGTAGGACGTCGCCGGCAAGACGAAGGTGGCCGAAGGAACCCACTCGGCATCCGGGTTGCTCAGCGAGGGGCCGGTGAGTTTGTAACTCGTCGTCAACGTGTCACTGGTCGAGGACCTGAGGACCTCGCTTCCGGAGGATGCCGCCGAGACCTGGATCGTCACCGGCCCGTCGTGGTCGAGCGTCATGACCGCCGAGCCGGATTGCGTGTCACCGGCCTTCGTAAGCGAGGAAGCGATGGTGACGGAATAATTTGGCTGGGTCCACTGGGCTACCGCCCAAGCGCGAAGGCAGGGGACGCCGAGAACCAGAAGACATCCCAGGATCCCCAGGCAGACCTCGCGCACCGTCCGAGGTCGTGCGGTCGATGGACGCCGTAAGGCTTGCGTGCGCTGCCGCAAGGCCTTTTTGGGGTTTCTTGTGTCAAACATAAGACACTTTCCAGCCCCCTCGACCGCCTCTGCCGCGAAGAGAGTCGTGTGGCGAAGTGGGCGGCTGTTCCCCGCTCCGCCACAGGGTTAATCCGGAAGCATCACGACCAGCTAGCCGTCAGGACCACCTGGCAATTGTAACCGCCCGCATCGTTGGCCTTGGTGGCGGAGGTGGTGGCCTGGGCCTTCATCGTCATGGTGTAGATACCGGTGGTGTCCACCAGCTTCACTATATAGCTGTTGCCGCCGGTGTTGAAGGTCCCGGCCGCGCCGGAACTCTTCCAAGTGCCGTCCGGCGTCACCAGATCGGCGCCCGTCATCTGATACTCGGTGGTGAGGGTATCGTGATCGCTTGTAAGGACGCCTAACTTGCCGTCGGTGGTGGTCGGCGTAATGGTGGCGGCCACGTTTGTCCAGACAGTCAGGAGCACCTCAGAACCTTTGGTCTGGGCGCTTGCGGTGAAGTTCGCCGGCGTGATCGACGGGTCGCTGTCTCGCCACTCAAAGAACTGGTCCACCGTGGCGTTCACGGTGACGGTGGTATTCGTCCCGGACCCGCCGGCCAGGGCCATCGGCGCCAACAGCAGGCAAGCGCCAAGAAGTACGAAGATTGACTTCCTCATGTTCGTTCCTTTCTTCATGTTCGTTCCTTTCTTCCAGGTCACGATTGTTCCTATTCTGGGCATGACTTATCAACGAACAGTGAGCCGAAGCGTCCAATAACGACGTGGGAACGTAGGGGGGATCCCTGAATCCTTGCAACCTGCCGCCACTACCGGCGGGTGCGCGCCGGGGATGGCTGAACTCAACCTGTCCTGAATTTGCTGCAAAGACGCCTTGCTAACACGTCCTGGGTGCGTCCTGAGGCCGCACTACCCCGTAAGGGCAGTGACTGCCTGAGGCGTGACCTTTCCACATTATCGGCGCGTGGCGCTGTGACTTTAGAACTTTCCGGGCATGCGTCCTATGTCGGCACCGGCGGCCGAGTTCCTCACCAAGCCATTCGAGCCGGTCGAGTTAGCCGTGCGTTTGCGCCGACGCAGTTTGCCGCCCCCCTTGCCCAGGGCAATTGCATCTAGTTTTTCATGTCACGCAAAATTTCTGCGCGTTCGGGCCATGTTAGGGTTGCGCTAGGCGCCGCGGGGTGGTAGTCTGTCGCTTCGATCAACCGGTGAGGCCTCACCAACAACCGAACCTGTT
>JAPLMO010000244.1 GCA_026386995.1 Planctomycetota bacterium
TGGCGGCATAGACGTGGCCGTCCACCAGCACCGCCTGCCCGTGGACAGGGTCCTGCCTGGGCTGCTCCCAGAGTTGCCGGACGCTGCGGCCATCGTCGGCCATCGCCAAGCCGACGGCCCCCTTGCCATAGCCGCTGGTCACGTACAGCAGGCCTTCGTGGTAGATTGGCGTGACGGGGTGGTTCTGCCGGTAGTTCTCGTACGGATGCTGCCACAGCACCTTGCCCTGCTCGGGAGAGAACGCGACCACCGCCGTCTCCGTCAGGGTCACGATCATGCGACCGGTGCCGTGGCGGACCAGCAGCGGCGAGCAGAAACTGGACCCCTGCCCCAGCGCCGGGCTGGCCCAGGCGGGCGTGCCCGTCTTGCGGTTCAAGGCCACCATGGTAGCCTTCTTGCCACAGGGCGTGAAGATGACGTTCTCCCCGTCCACGAGGGGGCTCTCGGCATAGCCCCACTGGACCTGCGGGGCTTCATACTCCTCAAACAACTTGACGAACCAGACACGCTTGCCGCCAGCGGCATCGAAGCACGCGGCGTTCCCCACGCCGCTGGCGACGTAGACCAGGCCCTCGTGGACCGTGGGAATGCTCCGGGCGCCGGGATGGGCCTTGTCCCACTCGGGGCCGTACTTGGCCTCCCACTTGAGTTTCCCGTCGGGCGTATAGGCGCGGAGGACGCCTTCGCTCCCTACCAGCCCCGTTACGTAGACAAGCCCGCCGGCCACGGAGACGTGGGTGAAGCCCTGGCCAACACCCCGGACGCTCCAGAGGAGTCTGGGGCCGCCATCGGGCCATTGGGCAAGCAGGCCCTTCTCGGCCGATCTGCCGTCCCGGTTGGGGCCGCGGAACTGCGGCCAATCGTCGGCCTGGGCGCCCGCGCTCCAGAGGCAAAGGCACAAGACTCCCACGGCCATCGGCCAACCGCCGCCAGACTTTCTGCAAGCCACTCTCGATCCCCTCAACTCGATCTCCCGTTCGATCTTCGCCCACGACCTTCGCGGGCCGTCTCGCAGGCATTCTCTCGCTGCTCTCGGCCATCGTGCAGACGATGAAGCATTACACGCACACGCTCATTGGCGACGAAGTATACATCGTCCGGCGTGATGTTGCCAAGGGCCTCGTGGCAGCAGCCCCAAGACCGAACACCATCCGGGACAGGAATCGCGGCAAGTGCCCTTGTTCCCCGAACTCGCGCCGTACTTGCAGCAAGTCTTTGATGCGGCCGAACCGGGAACCGAGCACGTCGTTACCCGCTACCGCAGAACCCGGCCCGAAGGAAGAGCCCGTGATTGTCGCATCGGGGCAGCGGGTGGCAGATACAGGCAAGGACATATTAACTGAACTGGTGGGCGCTGGAGGACTCGAACCTCCGACCTCCTCCTTGTAAGAGAGGCGCTCTAACCAACTGAGCTAAGCGCCCGGACCGCCGCTCATGGCAGAGTATATCGGCCGAACGGGCGCCAAACAAGCGTGCAGGCCACCGCCACCGCAGAGACGAGGCATGCCGAAGACTCGCCGGGGCGAGCCTCGCCCCCACGTAACTGCGGACACCCGTAACAGAGGAATTGCGTGCGGCCGTGAAATGCGGCCGTGAAATGTGCTGTCACGGGGTGGCTTGTAATATGCTTGACCCCCGCGCCCGTTGTTTTATGATTCTGTGGCTCAGGGCCGCACGCGGCGATCAAGGAGCGGGACGATGGAGTCAGGCGTCTGCACGGGGCCGGAAAATGCGGACATCTGTTACGCGGCCGGCGCCGATTTTATCGAGTGCCACGCCCAGAACTTCCTCCGGCCCGCCGATCCCCTGTGGCAGAAACCGTTTGAGCCCCAGGCGCTCCCCCTTCCCATCGCGGCCTACAACTGCTTCTTTCCGGCTGACCTCAAGATCATAGGCCCCAGCGTCGATGCCAACCGCATCAAGGCCTACGCGGCCCGGGCCTGCAAACGCGCCAAGGAGATGAACTCGTCGGTCATCGTTCTCGGTTCCGGCGGGGCACGGAACGTTCCCGACGGCTGGCCCCGCGACAAGGCCGAAGAGCAACTGATCGAGGTCATGCGGATGCTGGGCCCCCTGGCCAAGATGTCTTCGCTGACGATCGCCCTGGAACCGATGAACACCGGCGAGTCGAACATCCTGAACTGCATCACCGTGGGGATGGATTACCTGCGGCGGGCGCGGACCGCAGGCGTGTCGATCCTGGCCGACTTCTATCACATGGCCCTCGAGGAGGAGCCGCTCGACGCGCTCGATGAGACGGGGCGCCTGCTGTCGCACGTCCACATGGCCGAACCGAAGGGCCGCATCGCCCCCCGGCCGGGCGGCGCAAACCTGCGACCATTCTTTGCCAAACTCAAGGCCATCGGGTACGATAAGCGGATCAGCCTGGAATGCTCGTGGGAAGACCTGAAGAAGCAACTGCGGCCGACGCTCGACTTCCTGCGCTCAGAGTGGGAAGCCGCGTAACCTGAGCCCGCTGTAATTGTTCGAGCCCGAGGCGGAAGCCGCGGAGTGTCCCGTACAGGCAAGTGTTAACTAAGGATCAGCAAATGCTTCGACTGAGCGGTTTCGCCGACGAGGTCGGGCCGGACCTGGGCCTCCAGATCCAGACCCTGGCGAGCGAGAACATCCGGTTCATGGAACTTCGGGGCGTCTCGGGCAAGAACGTCCTCGACTTTACGGCCATGGAGCGCCAGGACATCCACAAGCGCCTCGGCGACGCCGGCATCGGCGTGTCGGCCATCGGGTCGCCCATCGGCAAGGTGCGCATCGACGAGTCGTGGCCGGCGCACATGGATCGCTTCAAGATCGCGCTGGACACGGCCGAGTTCTTCGGCGCCCCGTATATCCGCATTTTTAGTTACTATCCGCCGCAGGGCGGCCGTATCACCGATAACCGCCAGGAAGTCCTCCGCCGCCTGAGCGAGCAGATGGCTCTGGCCAAGGGCCGCAAGACCAAACCTCTCCATGAAAACGAGAAGGACATCTACGGCGAGAAGGCCGAGGCATGCCTCGACATCGCCAAGAGCGTCTTCGGGATGGACCTCATCTTCGACCCGGCGAACTTCGTGCAGGTGGGCGTGAGGCCCGGCGAGGCGTGGAAGGCCCTCCGCGACCACGTCGTATACTTCCACATCAAGGACGCCCTGCTGGCCGATGGCAAGGTCGTGCCGCCGGGCGAGGGCGACGGCGACATCGAGGCCGTGCTGCGCGACGCCATCGTCAACCGCAAGTACGACGGGTTCCTGTCGCTGGAGCCGCACCTGGCGGTCGCCGGGCAGTTCCAGGGGTTCAGCGGCCCGGACCTGTTCAAGAAAGCCGCCCAGCGCCTGAAGAAGATGCTCGATAGGCTGGGAGTGAAACTTCAATAGCGGCCGAGGGCGGCACGTAGGCCGGGGCAACGCCCCGGCCTACATTTATGCACCTGAAAACACGCGCCCATCAAGATGGGCGGCTAAATGTAAAGGCTACTTCTTGCGTGCCGCCAGCCGCGCCTTCATCGCCTCGACAAGCGTGTAGTGAATGGCCATCGACCCGCGGCCGAGGCCAAGGTGAATGTTTATATGCCGGCCGGTCTCGTTCTCTGCGGCAGGCCGGTATCCGTGCCAGTCCGTGCCGCCCGTCTCGACCAGGCTCAGCCGCTTGGCGGCCGCGCGGTAGCGGCGGGCGTAGTTGACGGTGTGGTCGGGGGTCTGGGTTTCGACACCGTCCAGGCCTGCCGCGGCGAGGTCCTCGATCCGCGCGTCCGTTTCCTTCGGGCTGCGGTTGAGTTGCCGCGGGTGCGCCAGCACCGCCAGGCCACCCGCCGCGTGGATCACTTTGATCGCGTCCGCCGGCATGACCCTCGCGCGGGCAACGTAAGCGGGCTTACCGGCCCCGAGGTACCGCTCGAATGCCTCGTCCCACTTCTTGACGTAGCCCTTTTCGAGCATGGCGGTGGCGAAGTGGGCCCGCGTCAGGACGCCGTCCTGGACGCGCGCGGCCATTTCGTCCATGGTCAGGTGCAGGCCGAGTTTGTTCAGGAGTTCCAGGATGCGGACATTTCGCGTTTCGCGGCCGCCGCGGGCATCGGAAAGGACCTTCTTCAGGCCGCGATGCGTGTGGTCGACGAAGTAGCCGAGGATATGGCAGGCCCCCTTCTCGATCTCGGTGGAGATTTCGACCCCGGCGATGACCTCGATGCCGAACTCGCGTCCGGCCTCCAGCGCCTCGGCCACGCCGGCCACCGTGTCGTGGTCCGTAATGGCCATGGCCTTCAGGCCAACTTCCTTCGCATGCCGCACCAGATCGCGCGGCGAAAGCAGGCCGTCGCTCACGCTGGAGTGCACATGCAGGTCCACGAGGTCGGGTTGCAGCACTTTACGCAGGCGTACCACCATGTCGCTCCTTCAATGCTTGGGGAAGGGCCGGTACTTTATGCGGAGGGGGCGCGGGCGTCAAGGGCGCGGCGGCAAAGTGGCGTGGTTGGCGATGGCGGGACACTCGCGGCGGCAAAACAGTTGACCGGACGGGCTGCCGCGCATAGCCTGATCTGGCATGAAACGGCAACGAATCGCTATCGCGTGTATCTCGGGCGCCGCCCTGCAACTGGCTTTGGCCGGGGCGGCGGTGCTGCACGCCGGGTGAAGTAGTGCGACACGTGATGCGATTCCAAGCCGGTCGAGTCGATGGCGGCCAGGCGACTGGCCGGGGGGATCAGCCCTTGGCGGCGGGTCACCCGGCAGGGGACGGAGTGCCCAAGACTCAGGGGTTACTAGGCCGGGCGGGTTTCTGTGGAATTCGCGGGCCGGCAGGTGTATGAATACTCGGAACTGCGCTCGACCTTGGGCGTTCAATCACGCGAGTGCGAAAACCGGACCATGCTCGGAGACACGGTTATGCTAAAGAAGATGCAGATTTCGCGGAGGCTGTTCCTGAAGGGGGCCGTGGCGGCGGCCGCTGCGCCGTACGTCATTACTTCCACCGCCCTGGGCGCTGGCGAACGCCCGCCGGCCAGTGAGCGGATGACCCTGGGCCACCTCGGCATCGGCAACCAGGGCGGCGGCCACTTCGGCGGCATGCTCGGCAACGCGGGCGTGCAGATCCTGGCGGTCTGCGACGTCCGCAAGAACGTACGCGACTCGTGCCAGAAACGCGTGGACGACAGGTACGCCCAGGAACGCTCCAGCGGCAAGTACCAGGGCTGTGCCGCCTACAACGATTTCCGCGAACTGATGGCCCGCCAGGACATCGACGGTTGCATCATCGCCGTGCCCGACCACTGGCATGCCCTGGTCTCCATTGCGGCCGCCCAGGCCGGCAAAGACATCTACTGCGAGAAGCCGATGGCGCTGACGATCCGCCAGGCCCGCGCGATGGTCAACGCCGTCCGCCGCTACGGTCGCGTGTTCCAGACCGGCAGCCAGCAGCGGTCGAGTTCGGAGTTCCGCAAGGGCTGCGAGTATGTCCGCAACGGCCGCATCGGCAAGGTGACGGACGTTTACGTCAACATCGGTGGCCCGTCCAGCGAGAAGCAGTTCCCCGAAGAGCCCATTCCCGCAGGGTTCGACTGGGACTTCTGGCTTGGACCCGCGCCGTGGGCCCCGCACAACAGCGAACGCTGCAGCGGCAACTACGGCGGCGGCTGGCGGCAGGTCCGCGATTACTCCGGCGGCATGATGACCGACTGGGGCGCTCACCACTTAGACATCACCCAGTGGGGCCTTGGCATGGATGACAGCGGCCCGGTCGCGATCTATCCGCCTGAGAGCGGCAAGTTCCCGACCCTCACTTACACATACGCCAACGGGACCAACGTGCACCACTTCTGGTCGGCCGACGGACAGGCCCAGAAGCAGTACAAGTTGCCCGAGGGCAAGAACGGCGCCAACGGCGTCCTGTTCGTCGGCGAGAAGGGCTGGGTCGAGGTCAACCGCGGCCACTTCGCGTGTTTCCCCGGGTCGATCGATACGCCCCTGGGGCCAAGCGAAACGCCCCTGTACAAGAGCCCCGGCCATCATGAGGACTGGTTCAACTGCATCAAGACGCGCCAGAGGCCGATCTGCGACGTCGAAATCGGCTGCCGGTCGGTCAGCGTGTGCCACCTCGGAAACATCGCGTACTGGACCGGCCGGTCCCTGAAGTGGGACCCCATCAAGGAAGAGTTTATTGGCGACGCCGAAGCCAACCGGTGGCTGGATCGGCCGATGCGCGCCCCCTGGCGCCTGGTATAAGGAAAGGGAATATTCCATGAAACTTGCTCTGACCGCTGCTTTGACCCTGGCGATCGCCGTTCTCGCGGCCGGCTACGCCCATGCGCAGGCCAAGGGTGTTGTACCCGAAAAGCCGTCGGCGATGCCCACGGTAAATGACCTCGCCACGCTGGTGCCGGATTCCGCCGGCGACGACCTCAAGAAACGCGCCAACGCCATGAAGGCGATCGAAGTGCTGGCGCTCAGCGCCGCCCGCCCCGGCGCCGAGGCCGAGCGGGCCGCCGTCAGCCAGGCCCTGGCGGCCAAACTCGTCCCCGCCACGCCGCAACTGGCCCGCGTCTGGATCATCCGCCAACTCCAACTCATCGGCAAGGCGGAGGTCGTTCCCGTGCTGACAGGCCTGCTGGACGACAAGGAAGTCCTCATCCGCGAGAGCGCCCGCCGGGCGCTTCAGTATAACTCCTCAGCGGAGGCCGGCGCGGCGCTGCGGGCCGCCCTCGATAAGGCCGCTGATCCGGCGTGGAAGATCGCCAT
>JAPLMO010000146.1 GCA_026386995.1 Planctomycetota bacterium
TGTCCTACGACCGTTTCGCGCCGTTGGTGCGGCCGGACGGCCTGGTCCTGTCGAACGCAAGCATGGTCAGGCCCAACGGCGCCCACGGGGCCGCGCGGCTGGTGGAGGTCGACGCCTCGGGCCTGGCGAACCGCCTCGGCAACGTCCGTGTGGCCAACATGATCATGCTGGGGGCGCTGCTGGCCCTGAAACCCCTGGCGGGCGAGCGCGAGGCACTGACGCTGCTGGAAAAAAAACTCGGCACGGAGCCAGGCAAACGCGAGATCCTCGACCTCAACAAGCAGGCCTTCCAGGTCGGCGCCGACGAGGCCCGCAAGGCGGCCGCCGCCCGGCGGTAGCATCTCTGTTTCGGCAGGGCGGCCGCACGCGGCCGTCCTTCTGCGAAAAGGAGCCGGTCATGCGCCAGTGGACGCTCTTGGCTGCTGCCTTGGTCGCACTCATTGCGGGAAACCGGGCCGCCCTTGCGGCCGAGGAAGCCTCGCCCCCCCGGAAGACCGAAGCGGCCGGCGATTCGGCCTACACCGAGCGGCTGAAGGAGATCCGCCTCATCGAGATCAAGTACTTGCGGTCCAACGATGAGAAGGCGTTCCAGGCGGGCCGCGAGAAACTCCTGGCGATCGAGGACCCCGCCGCCGTGAAGCCCATGGTCCACGTCCTTTACGGCGAGAACGCCCGTTATCGCGGCCTGCTGCTGGAGGCGCTCACCGCCCAGGCGAACCGCGGATCGAAACTCGCGCGGGCGTACCTCCAGGAGATTGCCGTCGGCGACTCCAGCGCCGCGAACCGCCATCGCGCCGTGGGCAACCTCAAGGGCCTGAGCGGCGACCCCGCCACCGACCGCCTGATGGCCCACCTGGCCCAGGACAAGGTGCCGGTGATCCGCGACCGTGCCGCCACGGCCTTGGCGACGCTCGACGAAAAACGCGCCATCTGGCTCATGGTGGAACAGTTGGTGACCGAGGAGACGCGGGTGACCGGGGCCGAGGTCCGCGACGCCCAGATCGGGCTCGACATCCGCGCCCAGCAGTGCGACACGCCGACGTTCCGGACATACCAGGTGCAGGCGGCCGTGCCGGGCGGCGTCGCCACGTATACCATCCAACTGCCGCAGGTCAACATGGTTGACGTGGCCACGACCATTGCCATGACCGACCGCGCGGTCCAGCCGACGGTCCAGCGGGTGCAAATCCAGCACCCGGAAATTCTTGCCGCACTGAAGGCGCTGACGGGCAGAGACTTCGGCTACAACCTGGCCGCGTGGCAGCGGTGGCTCCAGTCGCCCGAGGCCGTCAATCTGGTCCCCGCGTGGCAGCCGGCGGTCACGCCTGCCGAGAAATAGGAACGGCGGAGTTGATCCATATTATGTAGGGTGGGTGCTCTGCACCCACCTGTGCCGTTGTTATCGTGTGAAAATGGTGGGTGCATAGCACCCACCCTACATGACTGCTATAGCGGCGGCCTCAGCGGCACTGCCTACAATGACGCCGAAGGCTCATACCTCATGGTTTGCAGCGGCGACCGCGTTGCCGACATGGTGGTCCGCATGCACCGCGTCCAGTTCGGCTCGACCCTGGAGTATTGGTTCGAGGCGTGGAACGCATCGTAGAAGGTTTAACGCAGAGGGCGCTCCAGATCGCAAGGCAACAAAGCACCCTCTCTCGTTTAGAGTAAGAATTTGTCCTTCTCCGCGTGATCTGCGGCCTCCGCGTTGAAGAACTGTTGTCAGCCTTCGCGGCGGCGACGGAGCGCCAACAGCCCGCCCAGGGCCAACAGCGACAGCGTGGCCGGCTCGGGAAGTTGGGTGATCTTCACGTTGTCGATCAGGACCTGCGATCCGGAGGGGCCGTCATAGGTGAAGCCCAGCGTGGCGGCGTTCAGACCCTGAAGGGCGGGGTCGCTGATCTGTACCGAGACCCACTCCATGTCGGCAGCCAGTGTCGGCGGCGCGTACAGGCTCTCCACCTCCTCGCCCGCCAGTTGCACGATCAAGTGGCAGGCCGGATCGGTGCTGAGGAAGCGATAGTCGAAGCTTAGGTCGAACAAGGTCGGTGGCGTAGCCACGTCTTGAGAGACGATAACCGGCGAGCCGGCCGTCAGGCACGCGGCGTATTGCCCGCCGCCCTGGT
>JAPLMO010000056.1 GCA_026386995.1 Planctomycetota bacterium
AGCCCCAGCGGCCCCCGCACCGTCTGCTCCTGACGCCGGTGCAGCACCGGCCGCGCCTGCTGTACCTGCGCCGGCCGCTCCGGCGGAAGCGAAGTAATCCGACGGCGACCCGCCTCTACGGCGGACGCCGCAAACTATTGAGATTGGCCTCGGGTCCGTCTCGGGCCCTGCCGGCCTTATGCGGCCGGGTTCATGAGAAGTGACGCGTCCTCCAGTCGGGATCGCGTGACACACAGTGAGAAGGAGGGAAGAATAATGAAAGTGGCGGAGATCAAGACCCTGGCGAAGGGCAAGGGCGTCAACCCCAACGGCAAGACCAAGGAATCCTTGATTCGCGAAATCCAGAAGGCCGAGCGCAACCGCGACTGCTTCAACCGCGGCGAGTCCGCCCGGTGCGGCCAGGCCCACTGCACCTGGCGCGTCGACTGCAAGTAACCGGCCTAGAGCCGCGACCCATGCAAGGGAGCCCCGCGTGCCGGCAACGCCCGAGACGGCCGTGCACGTCCACGGCGTTCAGGAAGAGTATTTCTACCTGATGGTCCACCGCTGCGCATGCGGCGGACCGTGGATGACCGAGTCGCAGCAGGTCGAGGAGAACGGTCCGCATCCGCGCCACCGCATCGAGGCCCGCTGCTTCAAGTGCAAGACGCAGCGGACGTTCCTCTTCTCCATCGACTCGCAGGGAGGCTCGAAGGAACCGGTCCGGCAGGTCAACCCGACGGCCGAACCCTCGCAGGCACTCGACGTGGCGCAGTGGATGGACCTGGCGCAGTTCTATCTCGGCCGCATCGAGCGCCTCAAGACGGCCGTCGAGAAGGCCCAGTCGCTGCTGGATGCGCGGCAGTGCATCGAGGAGGCATTGAAGTTCTACGCCCCCGGCGACGACGCCCCGCCCCACACCGCCCTCTGGTCCGATGACAGCCGCAAGAAGGCGGCCGCGCGGCCCGAAACCTTCCGGCGTGCGGCCCTGATGGCGATGCTCGAGAAGATCCCCGCGATGGACCGCCTGCGCGTGGCCGACAAGATGGAGCAGCGCGAGTTCGAGAAAGGCGTCCGGGCACTAGCCAAACAGCGCGTCGGCAAGTGGTGGCAGTTCTGGAAACGCTTCCCACGCAAGTGATACCATTTAACCATTTGCGCGGCGGGTCTCCGTACCCGCCGCGCAATGCCGCGAGTCGGGCTACTTCGTAAACTTGTCGGCAAAGACCGCTCGTGTCGCGTCCATGCCGCGCGCTGCCAAATCGTCGGCCAGCAGTCGCATGTAACTTTGCGCGAGGACCGGCGCATCGGCCATGCCGAGGTCGGCCAGCGCCTGCTGCACGGCATCTTCGGTCGGCCCCTCGACCTCGGCGAACCACCCCAGGTGCGGCAGTTCGTCGAGCACGACCTCGCACGGTCCCAGGCGCCACGTCGTGCGGAGTTTCTCGAAGTGGAACGTCTCCACGTAGCCGAGTGCCCGGAGGATCAACAGGATCGCGTCGCCGTCGGCCACCGGCGTCTGGAGTTCGGCCCGGCGTTTGAATCGGCCCGGCTGCTTGGGTCCCTTGTAAGTGAGGATCGTCCGCCGCGGCTCGCCGCCCGCCGCCGGCCGCTCCTCGCGGACGCGGACGGCCGCGCCGGACTTCCGGAGCCCGCCGTCGGCGCTGTCGAAGATGTGGTTGACCTCCAGGACCGTCCCGCCGCCCGCCGCGCCGCACGCCGCCAGCCGGCGGCGAAACGCCTCGGGATCGGCGATTTTCACCTTGGCTTCGATCTCTTCGGGCATAATGTCTTCACTCGACCCTCAACTCCTCCCCGCGCCTGACAAGGATGTGCTTTTGCCAGTGTGCATCGTCGCGCTCCGGGTAATCCGACCGGTAATGGACGCCGCGCGTCTCGGTCCGCACGAGGGCCGCGTGGGCCATCAGCCGCCCCAGGCCGAGCATGTTCTGAAGTTCCCACCCTGCCGGCTGGTCGAATACTTTGTCCAGAACGTAACTCTGCCAGAACTCGATGAGTGCATCGGCCTCGGCCAGGTCCTCGGCGGTGCGGACGATGCCCACGTTGCGCCACATCAGCGACCGCAGGCTGTTGCGGACGTCGCCGAGGTTCAGTTCGCCGCGCGTCGACCGCGTCACGTCGCTGCGGACGCGTTGCGGCGCCGGCTCGTCCTTCGACTCGCCCGCCAGTTCCTCGACGATGCGCCGCCCGGCCGCCCGGCCGTACACCAGCCCCTCCAGCAGGCTGTTGGAGCCCAGACGGTTGGCGCCGTGCAGGCCCGTCGACGAGACCTCGCCGCACGCATACAGGCGCTCCAGGCTGGTGCGGCCGACGGCGTCCGCCTTCACGCCGCCGACCATGTAATGGGCGCTCGGGCGGACCGGAATGCGGTCCTTCGCAATGTCGATCCCAAACTGCGAGCACGCCTTGGCGATGCCCGGGAACCGCTTCCGCACGTCGTGGCCCAGGTGCGTCAGGTCCAGAAAAGCGTGCGTCTCGCCGGTCTTGCGCATGTGGGCGACGATCGAGCGGCTGACGACGTCGCGCGGCGCCAGGTCGCCCATCGGATGATACTCGTGCATGAACGGCTTGCCGGCCTTGTCGACCAGCCGGCCGCCCTCGCCGCGCACCGTTTCAGAGATAAGGTGGCGGCTCGCCCCGGCGAGGTACAGCGTGGTCGGGTGGAACTGGACGAACTCCATGTCGGCCAGCAGCGCCCCCGCTCGGTAGGCCATCGCCAGGCCGTCGCCCGTGGCCACCTCGGGGTTGGTGGTCTCGCGGTAGATGCGTCCCAGGCCGCCCGTCGCCAGCACGGTGCGTTTGGCCTGTACGACGAACAGGCCGGTCTTGGCGTTCCAGGCCAGGACGCCGACGACGGCGTCGCCGGCCGTCAGGAGGTCGATCGCGAACGTCTCGGGGCGGACCTCGATGGCGTCGTTTCCGGCCACGCGATCCAGAAGGGTCGATGTGATTTCCTTGCCGGTCTCGTCGCCGCGTGCGTGGATGATGCGCGGGGCAGAATGGCCACCCTCGCGGCCGATGCTGATCTTGCCGCCCGCCTTGTCGAACTCGGCGCCCCACGCGATAAGTTCGCGGATGCATTCAGGGGCCGCCGTCACGACGTTCCGCACCACCGCCTCATCGCATATTCCGCAGCCCGTAGCAAGCGTGTCCGCCAGGTGGGTTTCGATGGTATCGGGCGCCGCAATGGCGGCCGCGATGCCGCCCTGGGCGTAATAACTGTTCGATTCGGTCAACAGGCTCTTCGTAAGCAGCGTGACGCGCAGCGCCGGCGCCATCTCCAGCGCCGCCCTCAGTGCCGCCACACCCGACCCCAGGACCACCACGTCCGTAAAGACCTGCGGCAGCCGCGCCGTATCGAACGCCACCAGGTACCGCCGCACCTGTGCATGCCGTCGCATCAGAGCCTCCTATGGGAAGGGTGGATGATACGGCGAGCCTGCCCGGCGAACAAGACGAAAAGGGTTGGCGAGGTACGGCATCGGTCTTAAGGGGTGTTGCACGGCTGGCTTGCCCAGCCGTGCAAAATCTCGCGGCCATTCCGCCACGGCTGGGCAAGCCAGCCGTGCCACCCGCGAGACTAACGCATTACGGATACAGCCGCTTCAGTTCGATTAGCGCGCCTGAAACTTGAACGGCGCCAACTGGATATTGACCGGTTCGGGCAGGCCTTCCTCCGGAACGGTGACCAACGCTTCGCCTTCAAATCCCGGCAGCACGATGCCGGTGGAACGCCTTTGCTCTTCGGTCTCCAGTATGTACACCTCTGCCCGAACCTTGTACTGGCCCGGCGGAATTCGCTCGGTGGTGAATCTGCCGTCCATCGGTTTATCGCCGGGCTCCATGCCGACCGAATCGAGAATCAGATGTTTCACACCATCTTCATGAGGCGGGAGAACGCGAACATACACGCGAGTCGGTTTGGCCTTGGCAAGCTCTCCCTGGTCCAATCCGACGACCTGGCCTGTGATCGGCGCGCCCTTGGATCGCACAAAATCGGTGGCGACGGTTTCCCCGGATTCGATCTTGATGTTTCGGCGATCAAGGAAGGTCTCATCCCATTTGTTTTTCAGCCCGTTATTCTTGATCCGATCGATCGTGTAGTCGCCCGGAGGGAGGTTGTCGAGCACGGTCTCGACATGCTGCTGCATGGGCTCATGGCGGTCATTCCTTACGCCGGACCATCCGGGCATCTCCCACGTGTGAAGTTGCATGAAGAGCCGGGTTTTGTCGGGGGCGCCGGCGATATCGTAGTGAACGATCAGTTTACCGGGCTGGGGAAGGCGGACCTCCAGATTATCTATGGCGGCGTCTCCCTTGGGGACGGGGACAACCCACAGGTCCAGCGCCGAACTGGTAATCGCGATCTGCCGGGCATCTTCGCCGATGCCCGTGACGGTGAAAGCGCCGTCGGCATCGGTCGCAATTCGGATGGCGTTCTTGTTTTCGGCGCCTTCGTGGTCCCGCGCCTTGCTGCCGGTGACATTACTGATGGAAGGGATGATGACATAGACCCCGGCATCCTTCACCGGCTTGCCTGTGTGGTCGAGCACATGCCCTGAGACCTGGCGGCCGCGCTTCAGCCGTATGACCAGCCCCGTGACCACACCGTCTTTGGGCAACTCCATGAGGATAGGCTGAAAGACGTAGCCGCTGGCGAGGATCCGTGCCCGCCCGCCCGTAGACCAGTTGACGTTGGTCGAGAAATCTCCGTTGGGCCGGGACCCGCCCGTCATCATCCAGTAGCCCCAGGTTATTTTCGCCGGATCTTTTTCGTTTACCTGACCGCCCTGGATGCTGAAATTGGGGACCGGCTTTCCGGTGGCGTCGTCAACGACGCGGCCGCTCAGTTCGAGCGATTCGATCACGCGCTGGAGCACGATGAGCGTGCTCCTGCCCGGTTCGGCGGCGAACTTCGTCGGGCGCGCCGCGGCGCGGGGAGCCATACATAGAGTTAGCGTATATCCGCTCAACTTGTAGATGCCATGCTGGGTTACGAACTGCTTCTCGCCCCAGAACGTCACGTCCAGTTCCTTCGGGGTCTTCAGTGGAGACACCACGTAATAATCGCGAATCGCTTCGAGAGAACCCCCAGGCTGCAGGCTCACATTGTCGATGCGGACGGTGTCGCCGGAGCCGATCTTCTGCCACCTGAAAAGGCCGTCCCCCTCGACGGATGTGACATTCCATTCGCCCTTGAGATTCGCCAGGTCAGGGTGGTCGCGAGGGGCATTGTCCGGAGCGTTGTAGACCACCGATGTGCACGCCAGAACAATGATTGCCGCCGAAAACGCCGGGAACGCCTTCCTCATGATGGGACCGCCTCCTTTTGCAGAGTCCGACTGATCGCACTTGCTCTTAGACGCACCATACGTGCGGAAGTTCCGAACTCGGTCCGAAATTCTAAGTAGAAGCGCAAAACGTTCCTTCATTGAGCCTTCGCGCGGTGGGTCTCCGTATGTGTTCAGGGCGGGGGCCGGCAAAGGGGGCTGTGCCCTTTTCGCGCCTTTGCGAAAAGGGGACAGCCCCCGTTTCAGCGCCGCGCGTTCACTGCACGTGCGTTACTTTCGGGTGATCGGGTTCGGCGGCGACGGGGTTGGTAAGCGACCGAAGACCCACCAAAACCACTCCCCGGCCCTTTTCGCCCGGCGCTGCATCGGCAGGAATCGGCCCGACTCCGCGGCGGCGAACAAACCAGGAAGGGTCACAAATCTGGAATTCCGGTGTCTTGTCGTCCGGTGTCATAGTCGCCCTTGGCGATCTTCGCGATGACTTCGCGAATCGCCTTGTCGTGTTGATCCAGGCTGTTCGCCTTGTCGGCATCCGCGTACAGGATTCCGATGAGCTTGTAGACCGACCCGTCCTCCGGCTTCCCTCGTGGCCCGATGAAGAGAATCGCCTCGCGGTCCGGCGTCAATTCGTCTTTCAGGAGGCGGGTGAACTCGACTTGGATATCCTCCTCCTTGACCGCGGCCCCAGGCTGCTGGGCCACGCGGTGACGAACGATGGTCTCCGCGCGCACTCGCCAGGTGGCCAGGTCAACGGATATCGTCGCCGGTTTATCCGGCTGCAAGACTTCGGCCGGATGGTTTGCGGCGGGCGCGCTGCCGGGCTCTTGTCCGAGTGGCGGGGCGACGTATAACAGTCCACTCACCTGCCACTGGGCCGACGTTTCGCCGACCTTCACGAGCCGAGCCCGCACCACCCTTTCCGACCTTGCGATATACCGTTCCGGCGCGACAACGGGTCTCAGGTACTCGCCGGTTCTTATGCCCTCCACAAGCTCCTTCTCTTCGTTGTCCAAAAAATGCTTCGGCGAGGGCGAGGTGTCGAATGCCATTCCATTATACGACCAGACCTCGGGACTTGTGCCCTGAGGCAGGCCAGCCAGATAGACGATAACCTCGCGACCAACCGCGAAGTTGTTCCGCCGCACTAGCTCGGCGTGAACTTCCTCGGCGCTCGGTTCGCAAACCTCCTTCTTAGACTCTCGCGCCAGTCGACGAAGCCGGTCACGAGCTTCTTTTTCGGGAGGATCCCAGGTGCGGACATGCACGACCTTGCCGTCGACGCGACCATAGATCACCCGGATTAACTCAATGTCCAATACGCCGTCCTTGATCGCGAGCATTTTGCCGCGGACGATGGCCGGAGGTTCCGTCACACCCACCCATTGTGGTCCTTCTAGTACCGACATCCTCTCTGAAGCCAGACGACTGCTTCCTGGGTTGGGAGTCGCAGCGATTCGGGTCTCGTGCGCGCGGGTCTTTATGGCCGCCACAACGTCCTTCTCGAAATTGTCCAACGGATACTGCGGGGCGTCGTATGTCATAGATAAGAACGGCCAGACCGCCGGATTCTCGCCCTGCGGCCGGTCTCTCAGAAAGAGGACACCCTCGCGACCAACCTCGAAGTTGTTCTCCCGCACTGCCTCGGCGTGAACTTCCTCGGCGCTCGGTTCGCGAACCTCCTTCTTAGACTCTTGCGCCCGTTGGCGAAGCAAGTTACGAACGTCTTCGGTAGTATGGCTGGAGCGGACGTGCACGACCTTGCCGTCAACGCGACCATAGAGCACCCGGATTACCTCGTATTCCAATACGTCGTCCTTGAACGCGAGCATTTTGCCGCGCACGATGGCCGAAGCCTGCTGCACCGGCATTATGTTGATCGAATCCTGGATGCTTCCTGAATGTGGAGTCGTATCGATTTGACTCCGGCCTGGAGCGGCCGCCACGAGCGGGGGCGTTTCGACCTTTGCCGGGCCGTTTGGCAGCGTCTCGCGCGGCGCTCCGCCGGTTGAAGCCGTCGAAGCCGTGTCGGCCGGTGTCCCACTGTGCGTGAGGACCCACGTCGTGATCCCCACCGCCAAACAGGCAGCCAGGCCCGCGACGGACGCTACCAGCAGCGTGTGGAAGCGGCGCCGCCCCGATAACGCCGCCGTAGCGGCAGACCACCGAATTGAGGCGTTACTCATGATGAATCTCCTTGTGTTCAGTCGCAGAATCATCGGCGCTGACGTCCCGGCGGATTCCACCATTGCCAGCACTTGCTTGCGAAGTTGGCGACGGTGCTCCTCCCGCGGCGCGTCAGTATTCCCAATGCCGGCCACGAAACGCTCAAACTGTAGTTCAACGTCCATTGCCGTCCTCCCACACACACTCGTCATCCAGGAGGCGCTGAAGGGTCGGCTGAATCTCTTTCAACGCCCGATGGATTCTCACTCGTACGGTACCCGCGCGTTTTCCGACGATGCAGGCGATCTCATCGTGCGAGAGCCCCTGGAAGAATCGCAGGCTGATCAAGTGTTGCTGTTCCTCGTCCAGCGCCAGCAGGGCTCGGTACAGGGCCGCCCATCGCCTTTCACGGCTGCCGCGTTCGCGCTGGAGCGTCTGCTGAGCCAGAGCGTCGAGCAGCCGTTTGTCACGAAACTTCCGGCGAATGAGTTGGTTGACGTGGTTGGCCGCGATGACGTAGAGCCAGGCCCGAAAATCGCGCAGCCTCTTGCCGCGGAATTCACCGATCCGCCGGGCCATTGTAAGAAATATCTCTGAAACCGCATCCTCGGCAACATGGCGGAAGTACAGCCGCCGCAGGCAATAACGATAGATGGTATCGTAGAATGCGTCGTACAGTTCGCCAACGGCCGCCAAATCAAGCGGGGTCTTCAGGACCAACTCATCAATCACTGATGCTCTCCAACTCGTCGCAGCGCGCCTGACTACCCGGAAAGATGCGCGCCTCGCCAATATGTTACAGCCGTTTTCGCTCTTATTGGCAATGGGCTTTCCCCGGGGATCGTGGACGCCCGGAAAGAAGTGTATCTTACCACGATTCCTTCTGCCCGGCGCTTGGGGATTCGCCATTTCAGGATCGGCGAACCAGGGTGCAACGGCTCCTCCCCACCGGCCGCCTTGGAGCAGAACCGGCTCGGGCACGATCCGCTGTCCGGCCATCTAGGCGTGTTCCGCAGCCACCGCGGCGGGCCACCCGCCAGGAGACGGAGTGCCAAAGATTGCGGGGGTGCCCGCCGCCCGGTCACTGCACGTGCGTGACCTTCGGGTGGTCGGGTTCGGCGGCGACGGGGTTGGTGAGCGTGCCGATGCCCTCGATTTCCACTTCCACGGTGTCGCCCGGCTGCATCGGGCCGATGCCCGAGGGCGTGCCGGTGGCGATCACGTCGCCGGGCTCCAGCGTCATGATGCGGCTAGCCCACGAGACGAGGTGCCGGCAGTTGAACGCCAGTTGGTCGGTGTTGGACTGTTGCTTGACGGCCCCGTTCAGGCGGCAGGCGACGGCCAGGCGGTTCGGGTCGCCGGGGGCCGTCTCGATCCACGGGCCGATGACACCGAACGTATCGAAACCTTTCGCGCGGGTCCACTGGCCGTCTTTCGCCTGGAGGTCGCGGGCCGTGACGTCGTTGAAGCACGTGTAGCCCAGGATGGCCGCGTCGGCCTTCGCGACCGGCACGCAGCGGCAGCGGCGGCGGATGACGATCGCAAGTTCCGCCTCGTAGTCGACGCGCCCGACGCCTTTCGGGCAGATGATCGGGTCGCCCGGGCCGGCCAGGGCCGTCGGCGGCTTCAGGAAGAGGACAGGCTCCTCGGGCATCGCCTTTTTCATCTCGGCGGCGTGGTCGCGGTAATTGACGCCGATACAGAGCATCTTCGACGGCCGCACGGGCGCAAGCAAACGCACCTCGGCCAGCGGATAGGTCGTCTGCATCGGCACGACGCTCTCCAAATACGGGCGCAGGAGTTCGCGGACCAGATCGCCCTCCAGAACGCCGTACCGGGTCCGGTCGCCCGTCAGAAAACGCACAAGACGCATTATCGCTCCTTCACTGCGAACCCGGCTTCCGCCGAGTTTCCAGGGTTCCGTCAGTCCTCAAATGATGAATAGCCGGGTGGCATGGCCACGCTGTTGCGTGGCCATGTGCCCCGAACGGCGCCTGGCCCATCACTGCGACATGGTCACGCAAAAGCGTGACCATGCCACCCTCAATTGATACGTACAGAGCACTAAGGTTTCTTCGGGGCCGCCGGCGGGCCGCTAATCGTCCAGACGGTCTGGCAAGGCAGGCCCTCGGCGTAGGAAATCGGCAGGAAACTGCCCGGCCCGGCCAGGAAGTCCGGCACGGCCGCGGCCCGCGCCCACTCCAGCGGCGGTCGCTGCCCGTCGCCGATGCGGAATCCGAACCGCAGCGTCCGCCCGCGCTCGCCCCTCAGCGGCGCAAGCGCCGAGAGCGGCACGGCCGCCTCGAAAATCGTCACCTTCTTCTCCTCGTCGCGCGAGATGTCGGCCTGCGCCCCGTCGACCGGCCCGTACCAGGAATCCTGGTTGCCGGGAACGTGGTCTCTGAGTGCTTGCCGCAGCCCGCGCAGGCGCAGCACCTGCGCCCCTTCCTTGCCGAACGTGACGGCCATCAGGTGGTCCGTGTCGCGGAAGGCCCCGATCGGATACGCCCGGTCGCGGCCGCGCTGGCCGAAGTCGTCGTCTGCGCGGTCGGCTAGGCCCCAGGCCAGTTGCACGGCGTCGCCGTCGGAGGCGAAGCGGCCGGTGCGGAAACCTGCGCGGTCCCGGTGGACCACCGCCGAGAAGTAGAAGAACTTCGCGTCCCATGCCGCGCGGACCTCGGCCTTCACATCGCCGGCGACGCTGGTGACGACGACCGGCTCGATGCCCTGCCAGTCGTCCAGTCCGTAGCCGACCTCAATGGTTTTCTCGGGAATCAGCGCGGGCCAGACCGACGGCGTCCGCCGCGCGAGTTCCTCGTTGACCGTGGCGGCGGCCTGGATGGCGTACGGCGGCGGGCCCAGGTCCACCGGCACGTCGAGGTCGAACGCGACCTCGCGGGCCTGGCCGGGATCGAGCGCGAACTGGTGCTTCGATTGCCGCGACCTCCACCCCTCGGGCACGAGCAGCCCCGCCATGACCTCGGCCCGATACGGACGCTGGTTCTGGACCCAGAGGGTGGCCGTCATGCGCCCTGGCTGATCTCCGGCCGCCAGGTTGCGAAACCAGAGCGTCGCCGGGGCGATGCCGAAGATTTTCGCGCGGCGGATGCGGTCGCGCAACTGGTCGGCCGATAGGTCGGCCGAGACGATGTAGACCGGGGCCTCGCCCAGCGGCACGATCAGCCGCTCGCCCTTCCAGATGCCGACCGAGTGGCCGACGACGTCGAAGGCTTCAAGGCGGCTGCCCTCGTCGAACACGATCGCCCCGCGGTCGGGAGTGGCCGGGTCCTCGCCCGCCCAGGACCAGATGACCGCGACCCGCCGCTCGGCGCCCGCAAAAAGATGCGCCTGCACCAGCGGCGTGTCGGGCCAGAGGTCTTCGCGATACCTGGTTCCACCGAGCAGGTGCGTCATCCAGGCATACGCGGCCGCACTGGGCAGCGGCGTCGGCACGCCGCGCCCGTAGCCGACGTAGACCCGCTCGGCCCCGCCCGCCAGGGCCAGCACGTGGCGGGTCACGAGTTTCCAGGCCTGCTGTTGCGGCGTTGCGGCAAGGGGGTCCTCGCCCGTCTCGCCGACGATGATGCGTTTGATGCCCGCCCGCCGCGCGACCTCGCGCGAGTAATCGAGCGACCGGCGGAACGCCCCGCTCCGGAGGTTCGGCGCCGAGGCGTCGGCGTTCAGCCACAGACTAACGGCGTCCGCGCCCGCCAGCACCGGCCCTTCCGTCAAGAGGTCCACCAGGTCTTCCGGCGCAGCCGCCACCGAGAGCGACACGGGGGCCTGCGTGCGGCGGACGGCCTCCAGAAGGCCCGTGACGCTCAGCCGGTACGCCGCCACAGACGCCGCGATGCTCGACGAGGTGAAGATGTGCGTGCCCGCCTCATCGTGACCGAGGCGTCCGTGCGGCTCGTACGGGCCGCCGCCCAGGCAAAACGCGGGGGCGAGTTGCCACTCCTTCGCCGATGCGGCATAGTGCGCAACCGCCTCGGCCTGCGCCTCGACGAGCGCCGGCGGCACGGCGCTGTCGTGAGGCGGCTCCACCAGGACGATGCCCGCCGGGGCCAGGCCCGCCGCCGCGACCGGTTTCAGGGTCGCCTCGCCTTCGTCCCATCGCGATTCCGGCGACCGCCCCGGAACGGCGTGCAGGGCGACCGCGCGGCCGTCGTCCCAGTAGAACGAAAGGTGGGCGGCGCCCAGGCGCCGGCAGATTTCCGGAAGGTTCCCGAGGTCCGACCCCATCGGCGCCGCCACGCCGAACGGGCCCTTCGTGTCCGGCCCCTCGCCAACGGCGTGAACGACCGCCACGCCGCAGGCCGCCGTCGCCGTCTGCTCCTCGGCAGTCGCGGTGACCAGGATATGGTAGTAACCGTAGGTCGTGTGTTCCTTCAGCACCAGGTCGGCGGTCGCCGTGCCGCCGGCGTCCGGGAAGACGTTCGGCATCGTTCCTTCGGCGACCTTGCGGCCGTAGAAGTCCTCGGCGTAGTAGCGCAGACGCACCGGGGCCGCCGTACCCGCAAGGAGCACCGTCACGGTCAGTTGCACGGGCAGATCGCCCTCCGGGCCCATGCGGCAGAGGCCGCCCGGCGCGACGGGCTCGGCCTTGATGCGGACGCGGGCCTGGGGCGCGGGCGCCGCCGGCGACTCGAACGGATGCCGGTGGAACACCTGCTCCAGAACGCGGCGCTGGAGGTCCGTCAGGCTGAGCGTCTGGAAATCGTCCGGCGGCTCGGGCTCGGCGGGGGTTGCGCCGGGCGCGGCAGGCGTTGCGGACGCGGACTTCGGCGCAGCGGACTTCTCCACCGGAACGGCCACCGGCGCAGGCGCCGACGCCCCGGCCGCCAACCCTGCCGCCAGAATCGCCGCCAACCCGAGAGCGATCACAAATGAGAACAGCCTCATCCCGCACCCTGTTTCGCTGGACCCGATAGAAACGGTAAGGGATTATAGCGCCCCCCTCGGGCGGCTCCAAACAAAAACACCGCGAAAGGTGTTGCATCGCTCACGGGAGTACGACGACAGGCGTGACCGGCATGGTTACCGGCTGTTTACGGCAACGCCGACGGGGTCAACCCGCGTATCGGCGCAATCGGCGCCAAACTCGCTCGTGACCACGTTATACGTCCAACCGCGGTCGGTCGCGCGCGCCTCCGCCGACTGGCCGGCCAGCAGGAGGAACCGAACCGTGTTCTTGCCCGAATACGGGTTCTTCGGAATCTCTTGCAGGTATGGGCCAAAGGGGAACTTCGGGCCCCGGTTGACACTGGGAGTGCCCTTATCATCGCTGTACTGCGTCATCTGGGCGACGAACTGAAGGCCGGGGATGCGGCCTTGGTGCTCGGCCTTGTAGACCTCGATGGCGTTGCGGACCTCCGCGAGGTCCTTGGAAAGGGCCTCCGCCTTGGCCTTTTCCGACGCCCCCACAATGCGCGGCAGGGCGATGGCGGCAAGAACGCCCATGATGACCATCACGATGACGAGTTCCATCATCGAGAACGCCGGTCGTCTCGTCGCCCTGCTCCGGTGCATAGGCATACCCCAGGCGTAGTGGTACCGTACCCCCAATTTATCGGCAGGAATCGCCGCGGGCTTCATAGCAACTAAAGTAGCGAAAGGTATCGCATTCACTTTAGTATACACCGGAGGGCAAAATCGGACGCTTTTCACGCCGCGCGGGGCCAAAAACCCTCTTGGCGCTAGCGCCAAGGCCGTTTTTGCGTCGTTTGGTAAGATGGGCAAGGCGCTTTTTTACTGGTTTTTGATACTTCACACACGGTTTTGATCGGAACTTGATACCTTTTGCATCCCCGCGGGCGGTTTTGACCATCTGCGATTATATACTATAGTATATCCTACCTGGACAGTGGGGATTCTCCGACACCCCTTCCGGCGCCCCCAAAACAATCAGGGACAGCGCCAAGCGGTTTCGCCGGGCCGGGCCGGCGGTCCGGGCGGCCTGGCGCTGTCCCTGATTTCGGGTGATTCGCCCCCCTCGGCGGCCTCAGGGACTGCCATTTTGGCAGTCGCGCCTGAGCCATGAGGTCGGGATTCGGCCAACGGCCGCATCGTTTGGTTCCGCCCGTTTCAACGGGCGCGTGTCCGAACAACCATGGCGCCCCCCTGCTCGGGAAAGCCCGTGATGGAGCGCCGTGGTAGGGCCGGCCCTATATGGCCGCCCATGCAGTGCAAGCGGCAGGCGGCCGACGCATGAAACAAACCCCCGGCACTGCCGCGGGATGCAGTGGCGGCCGGGGCGAGCCTCGCGCGGCAGCAAAACGACGGGCAGCCACGTAGGGCTGCCCCTACGCGAGACCCGTTCAGCGCGCCGTCGTAGGGGCGGCCCCATGTGGCCGCCCATGCTGTGGTAGCGGCAGGCGGCCGACGCATGAAACAAACCCCCGGCACTGCCGGGGGATGAGAGACGAACCGGGCCAGTCTCGCGCGCGGCACCAAAACGGCGGGCAGCCTTTGAAACTGTCTTTCCTTGGCCGTTAACTTGAAACCTGAAACTTGAAACTTTTAACTGCCTTTGATCCCCGCCGGTAAAATATCGACCCGCCTGTCGCGCCGTGTTACCGTGCCCCCGCAGGCCGCGCAGCGCGGCAAGGGAAAAAGAGCCGGTCTTCTCTGGAGAACGGAAAACATCGAGTGACGGCAGAGAACTCCGAAAGGCCGCCGGCAGCGCACGGGCGGCAGGATTGGCCCAGATAGGCCGCCACCCACACGGTCGCACCGTCCGCGCCTGCCGCAGTATTACCGCCGTCGAGCGCTACCGCTCCGAGTACCGCACGGCCTCGCGCAGACTCCTGGAGGCGGCAACGTGGCAGGGCCTCACGCTCACGGAGTACATCGCCCTGCGCCGCGCAGCAGACCGGGGGACAAGCCCGAAACCAACAGCCGAGTAAGCCAACGACAAGCCCGCCTGATCGCCAGAGAAGCCGTGAACTACCGGCGGCGACGCAGCGCCACCAATAGGCCGCCCAGGGCCAGCAGCGAGAGCGTGGCGGGCTCGGGAACGAACGTGAAGTACATGGGGGCATCGATACCACCGGCCGAAGCGAATCTGTCGATGAATGCCCCCGTCCCACCGTTATACCGCAGTATTGCGTCGCTGAAGGCGCCGGCAACATAAAGGTTGCCATCGGGCCCGAACTTGAGTCCGTAGGGATCATCCAATCCGCCGGAGCCGGAAGGAACGAAAGCGCCGAGAAAGGCCCCGCTCTCTCCATCGTAACGCATTACGGAGTCGGTGCCTCCACTGGCGACGTAGAGATTGCCATCCGGTCCGAAATCCAGGCCCATGGGGTAGGTGAGTCCCCCGCTATTGGGAGAAACAAATGTGTCAATAAGGGCGCCGGTTGTGCCGTTGTAGCGCAGTACCGTGTTAGTCATGAAACTGGCAACGTACAGATTGCCGTCCGGTCCGAACAGCAAGCCCCTGGGTGAATACAACTCAGCCCCCGCAGCAAAGGTGTCGATAAAAGCGCCTGTTGTGCCATTGTAACGGAGAATCTTATCGCTGCCGATTGTGCTGGCAACGTACAGGTTGTGGTCCGGTCCGAAAGCCAGGCCATCGGGCCACTGCAGCCCGCCGCCGGAGGCGAATGTGTCGATAATGGCGCCGGTGCGCGCGTCAAAGCGCAGGACGCTATGTGAATTGCTGCTACTGACGTAGATATTGCCGTCCGGGCCTGCGGTGATGCCCCGGGGGGTGACTACGCTTGGGGCGAATATGCCGATGAAATCGCCGGTATAGCCATTGTAACTGAGAATCCGTCCGCCCGCATGGCCATCGGTTACGTTGCAAGTGACCAGCAGGGGTGTCTGAGCGAAAACACTTGGCGTCCATGAATTGCAAAGCCCAAGAACCACCGCCGCCACCACTGCTGTCCTTGCCGCGCCTCTCGCGCTGATCATCGCCAAACTCCTTGTGTTGCATGCGGTCCCAACGAAAAGGGGGAAACCGGCCGCGCAGCCGATCTCCCCCGGAAATCCTCTCTTGTTCTCAGCCCCGCCGCCCGACCCCCGCCGGACGGCAGAGCCGCCAATCAATCAGTTCTTCTTCCGCCGCGCCATTAGCGTTTACACTGCGAAGCCCTCTTGCGGCAAAGGAGGGCCAGCGCGCCAGCGGCCAAGAGCAAAAGCGTGGCGGGTTCTGGGACCTCGGAGAGGCGGAACCCGATACCGTAACCCTCACTCGTCGGGATGTAGCTGTACCGATAGAACGCGTTCAGGGTGCGGTTCTCGAATTCGTCGCTGTAGAACGATCCGCCGCGCACACCGCGGGTGGAACCTGCGGGGATCGCCTCCGTCCACTCCGACACATTGCCGCCTTGGTCGAACGTGCCGTAGGGACTCCCGGAGTTCTCGAACTCGCCGACCTCCGTACGATTGTACGGGGGGCCGATTGTGACCGTGGCGCTGATGAAGTAGTTGGCGTTGCATCCAGGGTCGGGATTCGAGGCGACATTACTCGGCTTGAACTCGCTTCTCGTTGGGTAATCCCAGTACCCAGCGTTCGCCGATCCGCCCTTGTAGTATGCAGCCTTGAACCATTCATCCTCGCTGGTGATGGCATACTTCCATTGCGCCTTGCGCGTCACGGCCTGCAGGTCCGCATCGCTTGTCGCGCCGTTCAGGTAGTATGAGCCATCCTCGGTGGTCGTAAGGTCCTGGCCGCCAGTCGGCTGGCCTTTTGTGACCCAGTTGGCGAAACGGGCAGCGTCCCCCCAGGACACACAGTTCACCGGGCGGTTGGCCCAGTCGGACGCTACGGAATACGCGTAACTGCCGGAAGAGCCGGTGCGCTTGATATTACACCCGCGGTAGCCAACCGCCGTGTCCATGTTTATGTTGTACAACCCGTAGGTGTCCGTCTTGGCTACGGCGTTGAGGAACGCCGTGTACTGACCCGCCGTCACCTCGAACTTGCCAATGTTGAATGTGTAGGCCACCGCACCGCAAACGCGGTCCGGGCCGTAGCCGCCATGGACTTCGCCGGACCACTGCCCAGCGTTCCCCGGATTGCCCACGGTGACCCACAGGGCCGGATCGTTCCAGTTGTTCCAGTTCGTCGGCCATGGGGCGTGTGTTTGCCCATACGCCGCGCCCCCCACGGCCAGCACCACCATCGCCCCCACAACCGCCACCATCATCACGCCTCTTGTGCTGATCATCACCCACCTCCTTGCATGCCATGCGTTCCAAAGAAAAAGGGGAGGCCGGCCCCGATGGCCGATCTCCCCCGGATTTCTCATCTGTTTTCGCGGCCAACCCCCGTCAGCCGCGCCTTGCCGAAAGTCTATCGCCTACCGCGCTTCAAGGCCTCCCGTCCGCCCAGCACCAAAAAAAGGGCCGGGCTCCGGCTGTTCGCCGGAGACCGGCCCTGAAGGGGGCGAAGCGCTGCTAACTTCACATCCCCCTACAAAACAAAACGGGCCGGACTCCGACAGTCGGAATCCCGACCCGCAACGACGACTATAGAGCGTTTGTACATCCCCTCCGCTCTTACTCGATAATATAGCACAAGAAAGCCTTCTTGTCAAATCGGGGAGGCGGATTTTTTGGCGCGCTACAGTAGGTAAGTTTGTAGCGCGGGGGTTTATCCCCCGCGAGGTCCCACGCGGGGCACAAGGCCCCGCGCTACGCCGCATAACCCACGCCACGGCGCGAGGTCAATCCCGCTCACCCGCGCACCGCCGCAGGGCGAAGCCGGACAACCTGGACCAGGGCGTTTTCGGTGGCCAGGTCGAGGTGCACGTAGCGTTCGATCTGGCCCTGGGCATCCGCCAGGATGGAGACCGCCCGGCCGCACGCCTCCGCGGACCATGCGGCAAGCGCCTGGATAACGTCGGCCTGGTCGGCGTTCGTCAGGCCCACTGCCTCGGGCGAGCCGGCGGCCACGAGGGCGGCGTCGCGGAACGCCGACGCCACCACCGCCAGCGCCAGCCGCGCCGAGGACCGGCGGACGGCCGTTTCCTCCGGCGTGCCTTTCGCCGCGCGCAGGCGGCGGGCCTCGGTCACGGCCCAATCGGCGATGGCCTTGGCCATGTCCAGGGCGTCGGCCTCATCCATCGCCGCCAGGCCCGGCAAGAGCGCGCGCTTCAGGCCCCACAGGCCGCTGCCGGCCAGATGGACGGCCTGCTCGATGCTTCCGCCGGCGAAGCGGCAGATGAACGCGATCTCCTCGCTCGCGATCGGACGCGGGGCCTCGGCCTTCCGGCCTTTCTCCGGCGGCTGCGCCGCCTGGGCCGCCAGCACTTCGCGGACCTTCTGGGCCACGAACTCCTCCGGCAACGGCCCGAACCGCACCCACTGGCACCGCGACAGGATCGTGCCGGGCAGTTGCGAGGCGTCGGCGCACAGGAGGATGAGTACGGCGTGCGGCGAGGGTTCCTCGAGCGTCTTCAGGAGCGCGCTGGCCGCCGACCTGTTCAGAAGTTCAGCATCGTCCAGCACGGTCACCGTGCGGGCGGCCTCCATCGGATGGAGCACAACCGACTCGGTCACCGTGACGGACGGGCTGGCCGATTCCTCGCCCTGCCGCCGCGTGACGATCGAGATCCGAAAATCGTTGCGGTCCTCTTCCTTGCGGAACCAGTAGACGTCGGGGTGCGTGCCGCGGTCGATGCGGGTGCAGTGATTGCACTGGTCGCAGGCATCGACTTTAGCGCCCGAGCCTCGCGGCTTGGCGCACATGAGGAGTTTGGCGAACTCGCGGGCCACCAGGCCCTTGCCCACGCCGCGCGGCCCGACAAAGAGGTACGCATGGGCCACCCGGTCGCCGGCGACGGCCGACCGGAGCATTCTCACGGCGGCGTCCTGGTATCGCACGTTAGCCAAGGACACGCGTCACCGCCTGTTCAATGGCGCGGGCAACCTCGTCGGGGGGTTGCGTGGCATCGACAACCGCGAATTTGTCGGGCCGCTCGCGGGCCATCGCCAGGAAACCCTGCCGCACCTTCTCGTGGTAGGCCCGGTCTTTAGACTCGATGCGGTCATGCTCGCGCCTGATGCGGCCGAAGCCCGCCTCGACGGGCAGGTCGAGGATGACCGTCAGGTCGGGCTCGATGCCGCCGCACGCGATGCGGCCGACCTCCCAGATTAGGCCGGGGTCCACCCCGCCGGCCGCGCCCTGGTAGGCGACGGTCGACGAGACGAAGCGGTCGCTGACCACGGTCAGGCCGACATCGAGGGCGGGCCGGATGATGCGGGCGACCATCTCGGCCCGGCTGGCAATGTAAAGGAACACTTCGGTCCGCACGTCCATCTCGGGGAGGCGCTTGTCGAGCAGGACCTCGCGGATGCGTTCGGAGACGGGCGTCGAGCCGGGGTCGCGGACGGCCGTCGCCCGGCGCCCCATTTGGCGGAGGCGCTGGATCAGCCGCTCCACCTGCGTGGACTTGCCCGCCCCTTCGGGGCCGTCGAGCACGATGAATTTGCCCTGGTAAGTGGTGGCCACGCTAGCCCTCGACTTCGATCTGGCACAGCGGCTGGCCGACCTTGACCGTCTGCTCTTCGGCGGCCAGGAGTTTGACGATCTTGCCCGAGACGGGGCTGGGGACGTCGAAGGTGGCCTTTTCGGTCAGCATCTGGACGAGGTCGGCCCCTTGCGCCACATTCTCGCCGACATCGACATACCAGAATGAGACGCGGGCCTCGTCGCCGGCGTCTTTCCCCAGTTCAGGCAGTTTCACGTCCACGGCGGCCATGGTGCAAACCCCTTTCACACCCCTGCTCGCACAGGGGCAGGTGCTTCGTTGCCTCTCGCTCGCGCACAAACCACAATAGCGGCTGTGGCACGGCTGGCTTGTCCAGCCGTGGGGAGCGCCGCCAGCCTTCGCCACGGCTGGACAAGCCAGCCGTGCCACCCCCGCGTCCAATACAACGGCAGTTCAGAGTTCCCGATTCGCAAACACGCTCTCGGCCTGGTAACTGCTCCGGACGAACGGCCCGCAGGCCGCGGCCGCAAAACCCATCGCGCGGGCCTCGGCCTCCCATGCGGCAAACTCCCCCGGCTCCACAAACCGCGCCACCGGATGGTGCCCCGGCGACGGCGACAGGTACTGCCCGATCGTCACGATGTCGCACCCGGCCGCCCGCAGGTCGGCCAGGCACGCGCGGACTTCGCCGGCCGCCTCGCCCAGGCCCAGCATCAAGCCGCTCTTGGTGTAGATGCGGCTTTCCTGCCCCTGTAGGGGCGAGGCGGGTGGCATGCCCAGCGCGTCGTTCGCTGGGCATGCTGTTACATCGACCGCCGACGCATGCCCACGCAACGGCGGCGTGGGCATGCCACCCGTTGCTCGGCTCTTCGCATGCGCCAGCACGGCCAAACTGCGCCGATAATCCGCCTCGGGCCGCACCGTCGGATACAGGCGCGGCACGGTCTCGACGTTGTGGTTGAAGATGTCCGGCCCGGCCGCAAGGACCGTCTCGACGCAATCGCGGCTGCCCCGGAAGTCGGGCGTCAGCACCTCAATGACGACCTGCTCGGGCATGTTGGGGCAATGCGCCCCGGAGCAAACCGTCGCCAGGCCCAGTTCGGCCAGCAGTCGCCGGACCTCGGCCGCCTCGCCGCCGGCGGGGATGCGCTTGCGCAGCCAGGGCGGAAAGCGGCCGGCCTTCGTCGTCATCGTTTTTTCATCGGCCATTGCGGACCTTTGAGAGTGACCCCGACCTTACGGTCGGGGCTCGATGCTGCCTGCCCTCGCGCCCGTAAAGCCGAAAACTTCGGTCATGCATTCTACAAGAACGGGCTTCACTTCCGCAACCCCGACCGGGCGGCCCAGGAGGCGCGACAGGCTCGTCACGCCCTTGTCGGTGATGCCGCACGGCACGATCAGGCCGAAGTGCGCGAGGTTCGTCGAGACGTTCAGCGCGAAGCCGTGCCACGTGACCCACCGGCTGACCGCCACGCCGATGGCGGCGATCTTCTCCTGGCCCACCCACACGCCCGTCTGCCCCTCGGTCCGGCCGCCCGCGACGCCAAACCGCGCGAGCGTCCGGATGAGCACTTCCTCCAGGTCCCGCAGGTAGCGGTGCACGTCGCGGCCGTGCAGGTCGAGGCGCAGGATGGGGTAGCCGACGATCTGCCCGGGGCCGTGATACGTGACGTCTCCGCCGCGGTTGGTCTCGCACACCTCAACGCCTTCGTGCGCCAGTCGCTCGCGCGACGCCCGGATGTGGTCGCCCCGCGTGCCGCGACCCACCGTGATGACCGGCGGATCGTGCTCGACGAAAATGAGGTACGCGAGTTCCTCCTGCACCGCCTTTACTTCCTCAAGCAAGCGCCGCTGAAGGCGCACGGTGGGCTCGTACGGCGCGCGAGCGATATCGAGGTAGACCAGTTCGGCCATGCTCAGCCGGCTGAATGGATGGGATAGCCCAGCCAGGATTCCGCCGCCTCCAGGATGCCCTCGACGAACGTGGGGTGCGGATGGATCGTCAGCGCGAGTTCCTCAACGGTCAGTTCGTTGCGCATCGCCAGCGCGACCTCCTGGATCACGTCGGTGGCATGCTGGCCGATGACGACCGCGCCGAGGATTTCGCCCAGCGCCTCGTCGGCGATAACCTTCACCTGCCCCTCGGTGTCGCCGTACGCACGGGCCATGCCGCTGCCCTGGTAGAAGAACCGGGCCACGCGGACCTTCTTGCCGCTCTTGGCGGCCTCGGCCTCCGACATGCCCACGGCGGCCACTTCCGGGTGCGTGTACACGCCCACCGGCACAACGGTGCGCGGGTCGCGGGCCGCACGGCCTGTGGCATTCTCGGCCGCCACGACGCCCATGCGGCTGGCCAGATGCGCGTACTGCCGCGTCTCGGCGCAGTCGCCGATGGCGTAGAGACCATCGACGCTGGTGCGGCAGCGATCATCGACCTTGATGACCTTGCCTTCGAGTTTCACGCCGGCGGCCTCAAGGCCGATGCCGTCGACGTTGGGCGTGCGTCCGACCGCCGCCAGGGCGTTTGCGGCCTGGATATTTTCGCAGCCTTAAAGTTGGGCCACGATACCGCCCTTGCCGGCCTTCATGCCGTCGAT
>JAPLMO010000060.1 GCA_026386995.1 Planctomycetota bacterium
CGCGGCGTGAACGTGCAGCGCCTGTTCGGGTCACAGCGGGCGATCAAGACGGTGGAAGACTTCACCGAATTCGAGCAGCGTGCGGCCTACTTCGACGGCGACCCCTCAATTGCCACAAAGAAGGGCGTCAACATTCTGGAACGGGGCAGCCAGGTCCACTTCATGGCGGAGTTTGAATCGCTGCTCGACTTCCCGCCAGCGCCGAAACTGGACCGCTTCGGCAAACTGGACCCCGCCAAGGCCACGCCACAGGAACTGATGGGGCAGGAAGTGTTCTTCGGGAAGGGCCGGTGCGGCGTGTGCCACCCGGCGCCCTACTACACCGACAACCTGATGCACAACCTGCGGGCGGAAGAGTTCTACAAGCCGCGACTCGTCAACGGCCGGTGGACCGCCTCCGACGGGCCGATCAAGACGTTCGTGCTCCGCGGCATCAAGGACTCGCCCCCCTACATGCACGATGGGAAATGCCTGACGCTCGAAGACACGGTCGAGCTCTTTAACCTCGTGTTCCAGTTGAAACTGACGCAGGAAGAGAAGGCCGGGCTCGTGGCGTTCATGCGGGCGCTGTAGAGCGGAGCATGACGATGTTAATGCGCGGCGGGTCTCCCGACCCGCCGCGCATCATTTTAGGCCAGAAAAGCGGTGAACTACCGCCGGCGACGCAGCGCCAAAAGGCCGCCCAGCGCCAGCAGCGAGAGCGTGGCGGGTTCTGGAATAGGCGTCAAAAGAAAGGCCCGATAATTTCCGGTCAGAGTGCCGCCAATGAACTCCCCATCAATACCGTTAACCACAATCTGGCCGCTGTCGTTGATGCCAACCGCTTCGATGAGGGTCCATCCGAGCAAAGGGGCTATCAGTGTGTTCAGGTCCGCCATAACTCCGTTACTGTAAACCATCGCGTGATAGCCAGGTTGGTCGTTCAGGTATGAGAAGCCAACAATCACTCCGGCTTCGTTAATCGCCTCGGCCCCGGCGTGTGCGCCACCCAGAGTGCCGAGATCGGTCATAACCCCATCGCTATAAAAGAATGCATGCGTGATGCCGCTCGCGGTCTCGGCCTGACCGACGACCTGGCCGCGGTCATTGATGCCGTAGGCCCAACTCAAATTCCCCCCGAGGGTTCCGAGGTCGGTCATTCCCCCATCCTCGTCGGCAAAGGCGTGGCTGACGCCGCCGGCGGTGTCGGCAGACCCGACGATCTGGCCGGTGTTGTTGACGGCCTCGGCGCGACTGCCACTGCCGCCAAGGGTTCCCAAGTCCTGCATTGCCCCACCGCTGTATGTAAAACCATGAATGACCTTGTCGCCCGCCAGGAATGAATGGCCGACAATCAACCCGCTGTCGTTGATGTCTTGCGCAATACTTTGGTTGCCTCCTAGCGTTCCGAGATGCGTCACCCCTCCGCCGCTGAACAAAGCGGCGGTTTGATCAACATCACCGACGACCTGGCCAGCACTGTTTATACCCCAACCCCGGCTTGCGGGATGGTAGGCTGCGACATCGCTCATAACGCCCTCACTATAGCGGAAGGTATGATAGCTACCGCTGGCAACATTGGACCAGCCAGCGACCTGCCCGGCATCGTTGATGTCCTTGGCCACACTTTGGCCCGCGCCCAACGTACCCAGATCGGTGACCGTATACCGCACTTCAGCAAGTGCGGCTGAAGCCCACAGCACCGTCGCCAAGGTTGCTATTGCCCAAGGGGCCATATATCGAGTCTTCACGTTCGCCTCCTCATGGTTGCACTACCGTTCCCAAAAAACAAAGAGCGATCTCCGGCACTTCCCCGGAAATCGCCCAAACGTTACAGATTCGGATTGTCTTTGCCGAGGACGGGTTTCGGCCGCAAACCCCCGTAAGCGGCCCGGTCCGGCTACCCTCAGCAACGATAACTATACATCATAAAACCGGCCGATGCAAATTTTTTCCCCTGCAAGTTGTACTGGGCGTGGCCGCGGCAGCCCCCGAAGGGGGCGCCAGATTGTGCGGCCGGGAACATCCTTTACACTTTGGTCCAGGCACATGGTTTACACTTTTCCGGGTTTCAGGAACAGGGTTTTTCTCGCGTCGGCGTCGGAGCCGGTTACGCCGGGCGAGGTCTCGCGGGGCCGGCACCCTCTGGCGTCGGCCGCGGCGAAGCGGTATCTTACGGGGGCCGCCGCGGAGGATAGGGCAACGCTGGGAAGCGACCCGAGCGCCGCGGCGGGGCCGTACGGCCACGGGCGGCGTCCGCGGGATGCCGCCCGTTTCCCCTCGGCCGGTGGCAACCGCCACTAAAGGCAGGGCGGCCACGTAGGGCCGCTCCTACGAAAGGAACCGCCTGCCAGAACCCGCGGTCACACCCCTTTTCCGGATTCTTCCGGTTCAAGATGGACATTCGCGGGTCCAAACGTATAATGCACCGAATGCAATAACGGTTGAGGTTTGCCTCAGCAAGCCGTAACAGGCTCGGAGGGTTGCCATGAAAGAAGAAGTCGAGGCCGTCATCAACGAAATCCGGCCGCTCCTCCAGGGAGACGGCGGCGATATCGAACTGGTCGGTATCGAGGGGGGGGTCGTCAAGGTGCGCCTTCGCGGCGCGTGCGCCGGATGTCCGGGCGCACAGATGACCCTCAAAATGGCGGTTGAACGCCGCATGAAGGCCAGGATCCCCGAGATCGAACGCGTGGAAAGCGTCTGACCGAACGTCAGCGGGGGCCCATTATCGAAAAGGAGCAAGTCGTGGCGTACGAGATCACTGACGAATGCGTGTCGTGCGGGTCCTGCGAATCGGAGTGCAAGACCCAGGCCATCACCCAGGGCGATGCCAAGTACCAGATCGATGCCTCCAAGTGCACCGACTGCGGCACGTGCGCCGAAGTCTGCCCGACCGAGTGCATCAAGAAGACATGATTCGACCCCAGACCAGTCCGTCCATTTGAGAGGCTGCCGGCCACCGCAAACGGCCGGCAGCCTCTTGCTTTCCTCGTACGGGAGGTGACTACCTTGGCGCGTGACATCGAGTTACCTGAAGTCGTCGCCGAACTTCGCCGCGCGCGCGTCATCGCCATGACGACGCACGTCAAGCCCGACGGCGACGCCCTCGGCAGCATCGCGGCCCTGCGCCGCTGGCTGCGGAGCATCGGCAAGACGGTCCACGTGGCCGTGCCGTCGCAGTCCCCCGCCAAATACGCCTTCCTCGACCCCGAGGGCGCCGTCCGGACCGTCGGCCGCGACCTGGACCTGGCGAGCCTCCCGCAACCCGACCTCGTCTGCGTCCTCGATACCAGCACGTGGCTCCAACTGCCGGGGATGGAGCCGCTCGTGGCCAATTCCGGGGCCACGGTCCTGGTGATCGACCATCACCGGACCAGCGATGACCTCGCAACGGTCCAGTTCATCGACCCTTCCGCCCCGGCGACGGCCTCGATCGTTTACCGGATACTCGTGGAGGCCGGAGCGGCCATCGACGCGGAGACGGCGACGTGCCTCTTCGTGGGCCTCGCGCTGGACACCGACTGGTTCCGCCTGGCCACAACCGACGCCGAGACGCTGCGCGTTGCGGCCGCCCTGGTGGAGGCCGGCGCCCGGCCGCACGAAGTCTTCGACCGCCTGTACATGGAGGAAGACCTCGGGCGTATGCGCCTTCGCGGGCGGGCGGTCGAGATGCTCCGCCCCGCCCTGGCCGGCCGCGTCATCGTCATGCGCATCACGGCCGCCATGTTCCAGGAGTTCGCTGTCGACCTGGGCGACACCGAGAACCTCATCAACGAGTGCATGCGAGTGCGCGGCAGCAAGGTGGGCGTGATGCTGGTCGAGGCCGACCGCGGCGAGGTGCGAGTGAGTTTGCGCTGCCGGCCGCCCATCAACATCCTGCCCGCGGCCGAGAAGTTCGGCGGCGGCGGACACCACCGGGCCGCAGGCGCCAAGATGACCGGCACGCTCGACAGGGTGGAAGCCCAGGTGCTCGAGGCCGTCCGCGAAGCACTCGACCGCGCCCCTTCAGCGTGAGGCCGCCGATGGGGGAACACCGGCTCTCATCTCCGCTGGAATCCATCAAGCCGCAACTGTGGCCGCGCGTCCGGTTCATTCCGGCCGACCCGCTCGCCTGGCATCCTGACGGCCGCCTCGAGCACAAGAGCCGCTACCTCTCGCACGGCCGCCTCGAAGAGGGGTTGGTCCTGAGCCTTGACGGCGTGGGCGGCTACAATTGGCTGAACCGCATGCTTCGGTGGGGACTGCGGGACGGAGGCGTAAAGTCGGCCATCGTGATCTACCACTGGTCGGTCGGCCCGCTCGGCCTCTGGTTGGGCGACCTTATGCTGCGGCGCAGGAACCGCGCGGCGGCGTCCATCCTGGCGGAATACATCGTGGAGTATCGCCGGCGGATGCCCGGCCGGCCCGTGACGCTCATCGGTCACTCGGCCGGCGGGGGCATCGCCGCGTGGGCCCTCGAGGCGCTGCCCGATGGGTGCCAGGTGGACCGGGCCTTCTTGCTGTCTCCGGCGCTGTCGCCGCGATACAACCTGGCCCGCGCCCTTCGGGCGGTGCGAGATCGGCTGTACGTCGCCTATTCATGGACCGACATCGGCCTCATGGCCGTCGGCACAACCGTCTTCGGCACTATCGACGGCCCTCATACGCCCTGTGCGGGCCTCATCGGATTCCGACTGCCCAGGAACCTTTCCGCCGAGGAGCGCGCGGCATACCGCAAGGTTTGGCAGATCGGCTGGCACCCGCGCATGATCCGCGACGGTAACTGGGGAGACCATACGGGCTTCACTACGCACCGGTATGCCTGCCGGGTACTGGCCCCGGTCGTCCTGGGCCGCAGCGACCTCGGTGAACCGATGGTGCCGTAACCCTCCCTGTGCAGATAATCTGCCAAACTTCCTCTCGGCGTTCCCGGGCGCTATTGGGTCTCTTTCGCGGTCTGATTCAGCGATACCATTTCCGCAGCCCGAGAGGCTTTCCCGGACGGTGGCTCCGTGGGCCCGAAGAGGACACCAACTTGCCGGTTCACGGGCCGGCTTTCGAACTGATCGCGAAGAGTGATCGGCCAGAGAGGTGCAAAGAAGAGTAATCACGCTTGGTCGGGAGCAACGGCCCCCGCGCAAGGAAGGCGCGGGGGATAAACGCCATGATAAGGCAAAAGCCGCCTTACGTGTTTAGCGGGGGGGCAAAGGGGACTGTCCCCTTTGCCCTGCCGGAAAAGGGGACAAGCCAACCCCACGCTCTCCCCGGCCCTCAATGCCACCAGGCTCTTCACGGCTGAAAATCCGCTGCAAAAAAATCCGCTGCCAGATTTGACAAAAGGCCAATTCTGGGGTATAGTGTATTCCTGACGGGGCGTTCCAGAAGGAAAAGGCCCGGAGGGGCCTAGGGAACGCCGGAAAACCTGGTGAGTTGTCTGTTGCGGGGAAGCGAAAATTCGCTGTCCCCGCTTGTTTTTATGACGGGCGTTCCAGAAGGAAAAGGCCCGGAGGGCCGAGGGAACGTCCGAAAACCTGGCGGGTTGTCTGTTGCGGGGACGCGAAGAATCGCGAGCCCCGCTGTTTTTTTGCGCCGAGAGGCGGGCGGGATGTCGCGGGTGCCGGGTGCCGACGGACGAAGGGGTCGGGCAATGCTGGCAAAGTAAAAAACCACCGGCGGCGTACGCCGGAATAATTCGGACGATGTCGACTTTGAACGGGTCTCGAAAGAAAAGGAGAAACACAATGAGTACCGGAAGGAAGTGTATGGCTGTGATTGGGCTGGCGGCGGTCGCCGTCTTGCTCCAGGGGGGGTGGGCCTCGGCCGCCATCGTCACCTGGACCGACAACTTCGATTCCTACCCAACCGGCCAACTGAACGGTAATGACGGCTGGACCGACTCGGGCGGCAACAACTACCAAATCGTGGCTGGCGCCGGCGTTGCCGGCACGCAGGGAGTCAACAAAGGGGGGGGCAGCCAGCAGATGAACTGGACCGGCCATCCCTGGGATTGGGCAACATTGGCCGTGGGCGACAAGGTGATCGCGAGAATGGATTTCCAGGCCAATGGAAGCGGGCAATTCGACGACGACCGCGTCGGCTGGGTTCTCGCCAGCAACCCCGGCAGCAGCAGTTACCATTTCGCGGTTCAACTCGACAACACCGACAATACGGCTCCCGGTGGGCTCGGCACGTACTTCCGCGACAACAGCGGTAATCGCGTGATGAATGCCAAGTTGATACCGTGGGCAACCCTGGGCTCCAGTGGCAGCAACTGGTATCGCGAAGAAATGCAGGTCACGAAGTTGACAAGTGGATTGGGGGCGGGTGGGGCGAAAGTGGATGTATCCTTCTGGGCATTGGACGCCTCCGGCAACGTGGTTCCCGGAAGCCTGAAGACCGCGTCCTATGGCCCATTCGACAACTCCGGGTTGAGGGGCTTTAGCGGCACGGTGTACCCGATGTTCAAGAATTACAGCGCAGTCGACGGCTACGCCGACAACGCCTTCTTCCAGATCACCCCCGAGCCGGCGACGCTGAGCCTGCTGGCCATCGGCGGACTGTTGGTACTGAGGCGGCGCCATCGCTAGTGCGGTGGCATCTGGGATGCCCCGCGCGGCCGGGCAACCTGCCGCGCGGACGGCCCAGGCCGCCTGTGACTGGGGGTAGGTTTCAAGGATCATCCGTCTGCTGCGGAAAGGATACACCATGCGAAACCGTCTCTTTGCTCCGCTGATTGCAATTGTCTTGTTCGCCGTTGCGAGTACGGCGTGGGCCGATTCGGGGACCGTCGTCATCGGCAACCCCTACGCGGGGATCAACTGGAGCACCGTCGGGCTGTACGAGGCCAACTTCCACACCCACACCAACCAGAGCGACGGCAGCATGACGCCAGCCGCCACCATCGACGCCTACCGCGCCTTCGGCGACACCGTCCTGGCTATCACCGACCACAACAAGGTGACGTGGCCTTGGACAGCCTACGGGCGCGACCCGGCGACCCTGGGCATGGTGGCCGTCCAGGGCAACGAGATCTCCAACTGCGACAACATCGGCAGTTACTTCACGGGTTATGCCAGCACCACCAGCGATCCGGTCGTCGCCCTGGCTGGCATCCAGGCAGCCGGCGGAGCGTCCATCATCAACCATCCGGGAAGGTACAGCCGGACGGCACAGTGGTACGCCACACAATACCAGACCTACGACAGCCTGATCGGCATGGAAGTGTATAACCAAGGCAACCGGTACCCCGGCGACGTGCAGAGGTGGGACCAGGTGCTGACGCTGACCATGCCCGACCGCCCAATCTGGGGCTTCGCCAACGACGACGAGCATTCGTTCGCGCACGTTGGGCTGAACTGGAACGTGTTGCTGTTGTCGGAGTTCACCCTATCGGCTGTCCGGACGGCCATGGAAGAGGGCTCGTTCTACTTCAGCACGACCAAGTACTCGACCCTGCCGCTGACGGGCGGCACGCCGCCCGTCATCCGCGGCATCGCCGTTGACAACGTCAACGGGTTGATCAGCCTCAGCGCCACGGGGTACGAGGAAGTGCACTGGGTATCCGATGGAAACGTTATCTCCCACAGCCTGACGCTCGACCTCCGGAACACGTCGGGCATTGGCGACTACGTCAGGGCCGAGTTGTTCAGCAGCGGCGGAGGCACATACACCCAGCCGTTTGCCATTCCCGAGCCGGCCACGCTGGCCCTGCTGGCGGTGGGTGGGCTATTGGCGCTCCGGCGCCGCCGCTGATTATCCGTTTTTCCAGCGGTCAGGCGGGCGGGATGGCGCGGATGTCGACGGACGAAGTGGTTGGGCAGTGAAGACAATGAAAAATGCCGCCGGCGGCGTGACGCCGGAATGGTTCGGACGATTCCAACTATGCAACACGGCTCTCGAAAGAAAAGGGGAAACGTAATGAGTACCGCAAGGAAGAGTCTGGGTTTGATGGGGTTGGCGGCTGTCGCTATCCTGCTCCAGGCGGGGTGGGCGCTGGGCGCTCCCCTCTGGACCGCCTACAATGACTGCGACGACTCATGCACCGGACAGGGAGGTTGGCAACCGCAAACCACCGCCGCCAACGCGACAAAGTGGGGCCACGGCAACTCGGCCAACGGGTACGCGACGGGGCCCGGCCAGCTCAAAGATTGGGCCACCGGCAACCCGGTGTCCGCTAGTGTGCAAGTCAATGCGGTTGGGGTCGGAGGATACCCGCCTAGCGGCGGTTCCGGCAGCACGGCCGATATGGGTGGAGATGCGGGCGCCATGTTCAATAACAAGGTGGATATGAAATGGGGGGTGACTTACTACGGTTCCGGAAGTTGGTACGTGGACTTGCTCTTCACCAATCTGAATCCCAGCAAGCGCTACACCATGGCCACAACGTTAGACCGGGGGACTGCCACTTATACCAATCGCTGGACGGCCATTGAAATCCAGGACATGGACTCGGCCACCAATGCTTCCAGCGTTGGCGCGTGGCAGGTCAGCAACACGATGACCTCGATTCAGTCCTACAACACGGTGAACGGTTACGTCGCCCAATGGACCGACATCAACCCTGGCTCGGACGGCGCCTTCAAGGTCCATTTCATCCATGCCTCAGCCAGCCAAATACCGATTGGCGCCAGCACGGGCGGCACTTACGGCTACGGCCCGGGGGCATTCATGCTCCAGGAGGTGCCAGAGCCGGCCACGATGGGCCTCTTGGCCGTCGGCGGACTGTTGGCCCTGAGGCGGCGCCATCGCTGACCCCCGCACCCGGAGATAACAAACCTGATGGGGGGTTGTTAACCAAGAGAGAATGGAGCAAACCATGAAGAAATACGCCATAGCGATGATGCTTGTCTTCGGCGGCCTTGTGCTGGGCCTGGCCCAGCCGGCCCTGGCGGCGGACCCGCAATACGTGATCAGCATCAGCGTGGACGGCCTCGGCTCCTCGTATCTGCAAAGCCTGCTGGCCACGCCAAGCCAGGTTCCGAACTTTAACAAACTCTGGACCCAAGGGGCTTATACGTTCAACGCCCGGGACGACTACAATTATACCGAGACCCTCCAGAACCACGTGACGATGGTAACCGCCCGCGGCGTGTACGGCGGCAGCAACAGTGCGGCGGACAAGGTCGCCTCGACTACGACGGGCCATTTCTGGACCGTCAACGGCGAGTCGGGCGGAACGACCATCCACCAGAACCGCGCCAATCGCTACGTGGCCAGCGTGTTCGACGTGGCCCACGACAACGGCCTGAAGACGGGCATGTATGCCACCAAGGCCAAGTTCAATCTGATCGATTACTCCTACAACCTCACGAGCGGCGCTGCGGACGTCACCGGGCCGGACAACGGCAAGGATAAGATCGATAGCGCCGTCGTGATGGACTACAACTCGCCGGGCATGATGGCGGCCTACCGCCCGGTGATGCAGTCGCTCAATCCCTTCAACTACAGTTTCGTGCACTTTGCCGACCCGGACCAGTACGGCCACTCAGGCGGTTGGGGCAGCACGGCCTACAACAACGCCGTCAAGACCGTGGACACATACCTCGGCCAGATCTTCAGCGACATTGCCGCCAACCCCAAACTGACAGGCAATACGGTGGTCATCCTCACGGCCGACCACGGCGGCACAGGCGGCGGGCACGGCACCGCCAGCGACCCCCTGAACTACACGATTCCCTTCTTCGTCTGGGGACCCGGCGTCTCGGCCGGCGCGGAACTCTATGGCCTGAACCCGACCACGCGGCTCGATCCCGTCACCGGGCGGCCGCTCTACTCGGTCGTGCCCCAGCCGATCCGCAACGCCGACGGGGCCAATCTGGCCCTGGACCTCTTGGGCCTGGGTTGGATACCCGGCTCCACGGTCAACTCATTACAGGACCTGGCGGTCCCCGAACCCGCCACGCTGTCCCTGTTGGCTCTGGGCGGGCTGGCGCTGATTCGACGGCGTCGTTCGGCGTAAACTGACCCTGCGTCTTCGAATTGAACGAACGGGCGGTCCCATGTGGGGCCGCCCGTTTGGCTTGGCAGCATGCCGGCACTCGTGGAGCGACACCAGCGCGCGGCTAGCGGCCACATCATCACGCAACCGCCGTTAGGGGTCGGCGTCGGGATGGCCGGCGAGGCGGCTGAGGAAGGCTCCGAAGGCGGCGGCCTTGTGGCGCTCCGCCGCCGTTAATTCTCCGTTTTTTTGACGGTCAGGCAGGCTTGTCGCCGGCTAAATGTGCCGCGGGCTTTTGACGTTTTCCGGTTCCTGCCGTTTTGGCAGTTGACGTAAGTCGCATTTTTGCAGAAACACTTACGTTCGTGAAATCTTTCACAAGCCTCATAGGTGTCCCCTTTTTGGGGGGTTCGGGATGCCCCGAAGTGATGAGTGCAGAGTGGAGAATGCAGAGTGAAAGACTTAACAAAGGCAACGGCTTTGACCGCTGAGAACGGTCGCCACGGCGACTGCGAACCCTGAGAACGCGGAGGTAGGATTAGGCGAGAAACGGCAACGGCGAGGCTGGAACGGGGAACCGGAGAAACAAAGGGACGGAGCGAAGGGACGCAGGCAACGTTTAGCCGTCGCCGCACACGGCGACGGTCATCGACGATGAAGCCTGGAACACGGAGCCGGAAATCGGAACTCGGTAACAAGCCCGCGGCACTGCCGGGGGATGGACCGGCGGCAACCGGACAGAACCTGAAATCAGCCAAATGCGGGGCCGTCTTTCGCCCCAACGGGGCGGCGGATTGTAGCCACCCTGGCACGGCAGGCGTGCCGTGGCCTGACGGCGGGTGGAGCGACGCCGCTTTCGGCGTCGCGCAACCCGTGGAAAAGTTCGTGTGTCAACGCATCCGCCCCGGAGGGGCGGAGGAATCGCCGGGCATAGGCAAGGGTCCTGGACCCTTTTCCGTCATCCGCTTTCCACGGGTTTCGCGTCGGGCCGCAGCGCGGCCGCGCCGCTCCACCCGTGGCTACAGCCCTTGCGCCCCGTTCGGGGCTGAAACAATGTACGCCCGAGGAGTATGGGAACCCGCCCTTAAGCCTGGCGGGCAGGCTTTGAAACTGTCTTTCCTTGGCTGTTAACTTTGAACTCTGAACCTGAAACGTTGAACTGTCGTTGATCCCCATCGCCGCCGGTAAAATATTGACGTGCCTGTCCCGCCATGTTACCGTGCCCTCACAGGCCGCGCGGCACTGCAGGGGCAAAAGGCCGGCCTTCCCGGAAATAGGGGGGGGGCGACGACATACACACATATCATGGCACGCTCGGCCCGGAAGATTGCTGTGTCTCGCCGGAAGGGAGGCCGCAATGAGAAGAGTGACGATCATCGGGGGTCTCGCCGTTGCGCTGGTCGTCGGCGCGATGATCTTCAACCGCCAATCTGCGCCACCGGCCCCGCGGAAAACCGTGCCTGCCGAAGGTGGGGCCGACTCGAGGGCGGCCCGGAGTCAAGGGCGCCATGTCGCCGCGCCGGCGATGCGACCGCCGCCTCAGGAGCAGTCGGCGCCCGAGGCGCCTGGCGATTCCGTCGCCGACACACGACAGACTCCGCGGGCGAAGGCGCCCGACCGGGCGATCCCCGACAAGCGACCGCCGGCACCTCGGCCCGCGAGACCCGGCGCCGCCAAGCCGCCGGCCCGGAATCCGGAGGCGCGCGACGCCCTGAGCCGCGTGGGGTTCGATCCAGCGGCCGAAGCGGTCTGGTTCAGGGCCATCAACGATCCGGACCTCCCGCCGGAAGAGCGCAAGGACCTGATTGAGGATTTGAACGAGGACGGTTTCCCGGACCCGAGGAACCTCACGGAGGCCGATCTGCCGTTGATCCTGAGCCGCATCGCACTGATTGAGGAACTTTTGCCTGGGGCCATGGATGAGGTCAACGCCGAGGCGTTCCGGGAAGCCTACAAGGACCTCGTTAACATGTACCTGCGTATGGCCGGTCCATGAGCAGTAATTCGGGGGACACAATGTAATGGCACTTCCTTAAGCGATTACGAGGATGCGATTTGTGCTCCGACCCGCAAAATCCCGGCGAGAGCAGGGGCCACGCAAGTATGAGTCGCTTAAGGAAGTGCCATTAGGGACACAATGCTAATTTCAGACAAAGGAAACGGCCGCGAGAACATCGGTATGTGTCCCCCGAATTCCCGAATTCCCGAATTCCGTCCCCCGAATTCCAAGTCCAAGAAGGGAACCACAATGAAGAAACGATGCAGGCGGCTTGATGATACTGGCGCCTGTTTGTGCGCGTTGGCGTTTGCGGGCGTGTTGGTGGCCGCCATTTGCTCTGCGCTGGCCGGTCCGCCGCAAGGTGAATACGCCGTTGAGAAGGATGCCGACGGCGACGGCGTCCAGGAATGGGAAGGCCCCGCCGTCTACTGGGAAGGCCGCCTGCGTCCCTACATGCATCAGAAACCCGACTGGTATGCCTGCGCCGAGGCCGTCCGCATCGCCGATAACGTGCTCCTTTATCAGTGCGACTCGGGCGGCTGGCCGAAAACACTGGCCTTTAAGCAGAGAATCAACCTGACCGCGATCGTCTCCGACAAGGACCGGCCGGCCCTCGCGGCGGCCAAGAGCCGGACCGACAGCACGATCGACAACGGCGCAACCTACACACAAATGGAATACCTCGCCCGTGTGTTCAACGCCACGAAGCAGGAGCGGTTCAAGGAGGCGTTTCTGAAGGGCATCAATTATCTCCTCAACGCCCAATATGAGAACGGTGGCTGGCCGCAGTTCTATCCCGCCCCCAAGGACAAAGCCTACCTTGCGCGCATCACTTCCAACCACGACGCGAAGGACTACTTCGCACACATCACTTTCAACGACGAGGCGATGGTGACCGTCCTGCGGTTGCTGCAAAGAATCGCCCGCGATAAACCCACGTATGCCTTTGTCGATGCCGACCGCCGCGCGCGGTGCGGAAAGGCCGTGGCCAAGGGCGTCGAGTGCATCCTGAAGTGCCAGGTTCTGGGCGACGGTAGACGGACCGGGTGGTGCGCGCAGCACGACAAGAAGACTCTGGCGCCCGCCCCGGCCCGCGTGTACGAGAAGGTCTCGCTCAGCGGGCACGAGACGGTGGGCATCGTGCGGTTCCTGATGAGCCTCGACGAGCCATCGCCTGATGTCGTGGCCGCCGTCCAGTCGGCCGTGGCATGGTTCGACTCGGTCAAGATCAGGGGCCTGCGTCTGGTGGATAAAGAAGATCCGTCGCTGCCCGGTGGGCATGACAGAGTCGTCGTGGCGGACCCGGCCGCCGACCCGCTGTGGGCCCGGTTCTACGAGATCGGCACGCACCGGCCCATCTTCTGCGGCAACGACGGCGTCATCAAGCGCAGCATGGCCGAGGTCGAGCCCGAGCGCCGCTGGGGCTACATGTGGTATTGCAGGACTCCTGCCGACCTGCTGGCCATGGACTATCCGGCATGGCAGAGGAAATGGGCGCCCGGGAAGAACGTCCTGACGAAAGGAACTCCGCAAGAATGAGATGATTCATCATCGTGCTTGCATTTGTGGCCCGGCGAGACGGGGTCAGGAGCCTTACGGATAGGGCTCCAGACCTTTGCTCATCGCCATTCAACTGCGTGGGTGCATAGCACCCACCCTACATGTTCTGCACGGCAACAGCAGCCTGAAGAACACGCCACCCCCTCTTACCTCTCAGCCGGGCCCCGAACCGCGGGCGGCCGGTCCACGATCGGCTTGGCCGGTGTCACGGGGGCCCGGAGGTCCTGGACCGAAAGGTGGATGGCGCTCTCGCCCAGGGCGACGCCCTTGCCGCGCACCGTGCCGCTCGTAAGGTCTATGCCGCGCCCGCTGCCCGGCGTGTCCTCGTACTTGCTGGTCCCTTCCAGGACGCGCGCGATAAACGCATCCACGTCCTTCTCGGTCACCTTTTTGGCATCGGCATCGTTCCACTCGCCCGAGGCCGATACGAGGTCCAGGGCATAACCCTCGATCAGTTTCTCCTGGAGCCGCTCAAAAAGGTCGCGGCGGCCGAACAGTTCCATGCCGATCACGCGGCCGGTCCGCGCATCGGCCACGGCAATGCCGATGGTGTCGGGCGGGCTGAACTTGCCCAGGTCCTTGTGTGCCGCATCCTTGCGTTGCCTGGCCGCGGGCGAATTCATTCCCTCGTCGAGGCTGCCGGTCGGGGGCGCGGCCGCCGGCGCAAGGTTCTGGTTCATCTGGCGGACGCCCTCCCAGACCTCGGCCTGGCCGGCCCCCCGCATCAGGGACCCCTTGATGGCGGCCGGCGCCATGTTACTGGAAGCCTTGAAGTCCTTGCCGCCGCTCCATCGGTGCTGCTCGACGCAGAATACGGCGACCGCCACTTTGCCTTTGGTCTCGATGAGGGCGTCCTTGGCGGCCATGCGCGTTTGCTTGCCGCCCTTGATGATCTCGCCGCTGACGATGAGGACGGACTTGGGGCCGGTGTTCTCCATCAGGACTTCTGGGACCGCGGCCTGGTCCTTTTCGCTGACTTTCAGTTCTCCGGCGGCCGTGGCGTCGTCCATCGCCGCCCACTCGCCCGGCGCCTGCTTGCCGCTGAATCGGATTGGAAAGACGAGCATGTTCTTGTGCTTGCGTGGAGGGTCGACCGCCAGGTTCGCCAGGAGCATCTTGACCTCGGGCACATGGGCCGCCTTGGCCGTGTCCGCCTTCTCCGCCGCCTTCTCCTGCTGGCCGAGCGCCATGCTCATGGCGCCTATCAGGATGACCATCGCCGCCGCCGCACTCCACAGACCAACCCATCTCGCCCGTGTCCGCAACATGGCAGTTCTCCTTGGTATGGGTCCTTTCGGCAACCGCATTTCACTCGACATACCCTTAGACGCAAGGAATCTGCAAAGGATTCAAGAAAACCTCGTAAGGCAGTCATGGACGTGGACGCGGATTCTGGCAGGTGGTTCCTTTCGTAGGGGCGGCCCTGTGTGGCCGCCCTGCCTTCAATGTGGCTGCTGCCCCCGGCCAACTGAAACAACGACCGGGCGGCCACACAGGGCCGCCCCTACGTTCCCCAATCGCCGGTGACCGAGGCATAACGGCGCCTGGTAGTCGCTGTAATTGCCGCACAGGTTTGGTTTGACACGGCCCCGCCGCGCCTATAATGTCATCGGTCGCACCATCACGCGGGAGGGCCCGTGGGACTTCACGCCGTCACGATATTCCTGAGCGCGTTCCTTCTGTTCCAGGTCCAGCCCCTGATCGGCAAGCACATCCTGCCATGGTTCGGCGGCACGCCGGCGGTCTGGACGACGTGCATGCTGTTCTTCCAGATCGTGCTCCTGGCAGGCTATGCGTACGCCCATCTCATACGGACGCGGCTGTCCACCCGTGGCCAGGTCCTGCTGCACGTGGCGGTCCTGATCGCGGCCGCGGCGCTGCTGCCGATCGCACCGTCGGCCGCATGGAAACCGCAGGAGGCCGGCGACCCCACGTGGCGGATTCTCGGCACGTTGGCGGCCAGCGTGGGCCTGCCGTACTTCGCCCTTTC
>JAPLMO010000290.1 GCA_026386995.1 Planctomycetota bacterium
AACGGCTATGATTGGCCGGCCAGGAAGTTTCTCGTCCCTGGTCACTTTGCCGCCCAACTCGAGGATCGCATTGACGGCCATTTCTTCGCGGACCGCCTGCGTCTGTCCGCATCCGGCAAGACCCACCGCCAGCAAGAGCAGCAAGGCAATCTGGCGCATCATGGTCTGGCCTCCAAGAAAGAACCTGGTGCGTGGCCTATAAGTCCGTCTCGCGTTAGGCGGTCAAGGACCCAAAATATCTGTTTCCGGCAACGCCTGCTTCAGGTCTTTCAGACCGGCGTCCGTGATCTGGGTCTTGGCGAGGCCGAGATTCTTCAGGCCCTTGAGTTCCTTCAGGTCCTTCAGGCCGGCGTCCGTGATCGTGGTGTCCCCGAGCAAGAGCCGCTGCAGGCCCTTAAGTTCCTTCATGCCCTTAAGATCGGCGTCCGTGACTTTGGTCTTGCTCAGGTCAACTTCCACGATCGGCCGACCGGGAAGCGCCTCGTCCCTCTCCACCTTGCCGCCCAACTTGAGGATGGCGCTCACGGCGTCCCCCTCCTGGCCCGCCTGCTTCTCCACGGCCTTTTCTTCCTGGCCCGCCTGCTTCTTTACGGCCTTTTCTTCCCGGACCGCCTGCGTCTGGCCACAGCCAGCAAGACACACCGCCAGCGACAGCAGCAAGGCAATGAGGCGCATCATGGTCTGGCCTCCAGTAAGGAACCTGCCGCGCGGCCCAACCGCAGCGCGTACGCCGACACGCTCATACGTTTGGATTCTACCGGTTCCAGAGGCGTGCCGCAAGGTTCCGGGAGGCAAGGAGTTTGCGGCACGGACTCCTGAAGTCCTGACCGAGCCATCGAGCGAGTGCCCGCCTGCCGGCTCACCCCAACCGCCAATCGCGTCGTGCCCTTGCGAACATATCAACGAAGCCGAAAGTATTGCCAGAAGGCACGAAATCGCCCGGCGCACATGGGCACACTCGGGCACACGCGGGCGGGAGAAACGGCCCTGGCGCCGGCAAAACGCGGGTAGAGATATAGAAATGGTGGAGGCGGTGGGAATCGAACCCACGTCCGGATGCCCGGGACCTGAAGATTCTACGCGAGTAGTCGATCCATTAAATCTCGGCCCGCAAGGCTCCGATCGACAGGATCCGAGCAAGCCCAGCCAGGCTTTGGTCTCGCCGGCGACCCGCCGTTTGCGTGGGCATGCTCCTTGGCCGCGGCGCGAGCATGTCCAGCGAACAGCGCGCTGGGCATGCCATCCTGCTTGGGCCGAATGAGTGCCCGAAACTGAGGAGCTCGTGCCACACTTACTTCCACTTGCACTTTCGCTGGGCCAACCGGTGCTTGCCGTGGCAGTCGGTGCAATACTTTTCCTTGGCGGCGCCGGCGAGGAATGCGGCGTGGCGTGCGGCAGGCATCTTATCCGCCGGATGACAGCTCATGCAGAACGGGTTGATCTTCTCGCGAGGATACATGATGCCGGGCGCCGTGCCGTTGCCGCCGGAGGCCCACGATTCGTCGGCGATGTGGTCGTCGCAGTTGCCGTGGCAGTTCGCGCATCCGATGTTCGCCCGCGCGTGGCGGACCGCAATGTCCTCCTGCGCGTAATTCAGGTGGCAGACAAAGCAGCGGCCGTTGTCAGCCGCGGGCCCGGCCGGCGTCTTCTCGCCGCCATCGAGCAGCAGCAACGGTTCCTGGTCCTTGCCGGCCGCGCTGCCCGCCTGATGCTTCGCAATGCCCGGCCGGTCCCCTTGCGGCTGACAGGAGATCAGCATGACGGCCGCCACTCCCGCAGCCAGCGTCAGGGCGGTATTTCTCATGCAAAGTCGCTCCAATTTGTAGTGTCGCGGCGGATCGGGAGATCCGCCGCGCAAAGAGGCCGTAGAAGGTTGCCGCGAAGCGTTACACGTATTCCCAGTCCCTCAGCCACTCGTACTTCGGCGGGAGGTTGGCCCACATCCGGCTGCTGACGCCCTGCAATTCGGCCTGCTCTTTCTCGTCGAGTTCGCGGCGCTCCTTGATGGCCTTGACCACGTTCTCCACGTGGCGGGGCTCTTTCATGCCGGGGATGGGAACAACGGTGTTCGTGAGCAGGATGTACCGGATGGCCAGGCGGGCCCGGCGATCGTCTTCCTCGCCCGCGCCCTGGAAGAGCGAGCCGGCCCCGAACGGCTTGATGCCAAACGCGCCCACGTCGCACTTCTTGAGGGCGTCGAAGAGGCTGTCGGTCGGCGCCGTCTTGCTCATCGTCGTGAACGGAAAACACACGACCTCGACTTGCGGGAAATATTCGACCATGAACTTGATCCAGCGTCGGTCGTGCGAGGAGAAGCCTCCGTGCCGGATCTTCCCCGCCTTCTTCGCCTTCTCCAGCGCATCGGCGATCTCGCAGCACGTGTCGAACGTGTGCCGGCCGCCGGGCTCGAAACAGGTGATCCGCCAGAGGTCGGTGTACTCCTGGCCCGAGTCCTTCAGGAGCCCGTCGAGCGACTCCAGCAACTTCTTCGCGGTGCGGAAGTTCTCGTTGCGGACCTCGTTGCCGCAATGGGAAAGCGCCAGGTACATCTTGTCGCGGCGGCCCTTGAGCGCCCTGGAATCCCGCATCACTTCCCCATCTGTGCATGCATCGATATGATTGATGCCGGCATCGATGCAGCGGCTGACGACCTCGTACCGTTCCTTGTCGCCGCTGCCCGAGTGCCCGCCAAGGCAGACCGCCGAGACCATGAGGTTGGTCTTGCCAGTCACGCCGCGTCACCTGCTTGTCATCCATGACAGAGGTCCTTTCCTGTTCGCCCGGTCCTTCTCCCCTCGGATTTCGCCTGCCTGCAAAGGTCACTTGCCTTCGCCCTGCCGGAACAAGGCGTTGATCTCGTCCTCCGACAAGGCACGGTCATAGAGGCGAACGTCATCGATGAGGCCGCTGAACTTCCATCCGATCCGCAGGTCCTGTTCGCTGCCGGTGTCGATCGGCCAGAGGTCCAACAGGCCGATGTCGTGAATCTTCGCAGGTTCGCCGTCCTTGTACAGTTTAACGTTGTCATGCAGGTTGGGTGTCTTGGCTTCTTCCACCACCACCGCAACGTGATGCCAGGCGTCGTCGTTGGTGAGATCGTTCATGTAGAGATACCCGCCCTTGGGCGTCACGCCGATGCGCCCCCTGATGGAACAGAGAATCCACATCTTGCCGAAATCGCCGGCGCCCCAGGACGCGATCTCCCCCTTCGATGTCTTCGTCTTGATCCAGGCGGCCAGGGTCCGGGGCGCCGTGCCGCTGACCCCCTTGTACCCGGTGATCTGAACAAACCCCTCCTTGCCGTCGAACTTCAGGGCCTTGCCCGTGCGGCCGGGTGCGGAGTCCTTATCAAAGGAGAGGCCGCCCTGGAGCGTGCCATTGCGGCCCTGCTTCGACGAGTCCGCCGCCGTGTTGCCGGAGGCATCGTCAAACTTCCACCAGCCCACCAGGTGCGTGTCCGTGTCGAGGTTCGCGGTCTTAGCCTGTTCCGCCGGCGCGGGCGCCGCCTGCCCCACGGCGGCGATCTCAAGAACGAGCAGCCCAATGGCAAACAAGAGAAGCAACCGGCTTCCGACGACAGGAATTCTCATCATCTCGTCTCTCCCCTTCATGCGTGGAAGGCCACACATCTGAGCCGGAATTTCCCGGATAAACTCTCGCGGGCAATCGCCGCCAGGTTGGTCGGTGATCGTACCCCTTCTCGGAGATTTCTGCAATGCATTTTTCGGCTTCCCCGTACTGAAAGGCAAGGGGTCAGTGGCCTTACAGATAGGGCTCCTGCCCTTGTCCACGGTAAAGCGGCAGCGGTCGCAGGCGCGGAAGTCGGGTTATTGGCCGGGAGATGGCTCGCCGGAGGTCGCCAATTGCTTATCCAGCCACGGCGCAACTTTCTCCACCCAACGGGCCGCGTGTTCGCGCAGGCCGCTTACGCTGAGGTGGCGGCCCGGCGGACTTGTGGTTTCACCGTGCGTTCGCTAGAATTGCCGCGTCTTGCTTAACGCCACAACGCCACTTAACGTTTGCGCGGCGATGCAAATACTTCAGCGGAGGCCGGGCCATGGACAAAGTGCTCACCCGCATCACCATCCTGGCGGCAGTCGTGGCCGTCGGCATCGTGGCCTACGTCGTGATGCGCCCCAAGGACAGTGCAACGCCGGCCGGCGGCGCAGCCATGCGGCTGGCGCTGGTGCCGAAGTCGATCGGCCACCCCTACTGGGAAGGCGTCCGCGAGGGCATGAACGAGGCCGCCAAGCGACTGGGCGTTGAGGCCGTCTTCCAGGGCGCGCCCGAGGCGAGCATCGAGGAGCAACTGAAGATCATCGAGAGCCTCATCTCCCAGGGGTATGACGGCATCGGCATCTCGCCCAACGACCCGGACGCCGTCAAGGAGATCATCAGGCGGGCCGCCGCAAAGGGCGTCGCCGTCGTCACCTTCGACAGCGACTCGCCCGACAGCGAGCGCCTCGTCTACATCGGCACCGACAACCGGGCCGCCGGACGAGAGGGCGGCAAGGCCATGGCCCAAATCCTCGGCGCAAAGGCCGGCGCACCCGATAAACTCCTGGTCCAGGTCATCGGCGGCAAGCCGGGCGCATGGAACCTCAAGGAACGCATGGACGGTTTCGCCGAGGGCGTCAAGGACACCAATATCGCCCTCACGGACGTCCAGTACAACCAGGAAAGCCCCGACACGGCCCTCCAGGTCGCCGAGTCGGTCCTGAACGCCCAGCCCGATCTCAGGGGACTCTTCAGCGCCAACTGCTTCGGCGGTGCCGGCGCGGCACTGGCCATCAAGGGCGCGGTCCAGCGCGGCAAGATCAAGAAGGGCCAGGTCCACGTCGTGACGTTCGATACGACCGAAGACATCCTGGATTTCATCGAGGAAGGCGCGATCGACTGCACGCTGGCCCAGAACACCAGGCAGATGGGCCGCATCTCGGTCGAGAAACTCGTCGAGTTCGCCAGGCAGTACCGCGCCAAGAAGGCCTTCGACCGCCCCGCCAAGGGCAAAGACATCGTCGACACGGGCGTGATGGTCGTCTGGCCGAAGGACGTCCCGAACTTCAGGACCAAGCCGGCGAAGAATGGCTGAGCCGTTACCCAGCGGGGCGGGTGGCATGGTCACGTTGTTGCGTGACCATGTCGCAGTGACGCGCCGGGCGCCGTTCTAGGCACATGGTCACGCAAAAGCGTGACCATGCCACCCTGCAATGAGGGCCTAACCGAGCAACATAATGATCGCCGAAAAGCCGCTTCCCAGCCGCGAGCCGGCCGCCCCCGCGCGGCCGCTGCTGGCGATGCGCGGCATGCACAAGGCATTTCCCGGCGTCAAGGCCCTGGACGGCGTCTCGCTGGAGGTCGCTCCCGGCGAGGTCGTGGCCCTGGTGGGCGAGAACGGCGCCGGCAAGTCCACACTCATCAAGATTCTCTCGGGCTGCTACCGGGCGGATGCGGGCGAGATCGAGTTGGGCGGCCGGCACCTGGCGCGATTCTCTCCGCAAGAGGCCCAGGCGATGGGCATCTCGGTCATCTACCAGGAGTTCAACCTCGCCCTGCCCCTCTCGGTGGCGGAGAACGTTTTCGTGGGCCGCCAGCCGCGCACGCCGCTTGGCACGATCTCCTTCGGCCGCATGCGCGATGAGACGCAGCGCATCCTTGATTCGCTCGACCTGCCGCTCGACGCCCGCCGCCTCGTCGCATCGCTCAGCGTGGCCGAGCAGCAGATGGTCGAGATCGCCAAGGCCATCTCCTTCAAGGCCCGCATCATCGTGATGGACGAGCCGACGGCCGCACTGACGGAGCACGAGACGGCCACACTCTTTTCTCTGGTGCGGCGGCTCCGCAGCCAGGGCGTCTCGGTCATCTATATCTCGCACCGGCTGGAAGAGATTTTCGAGTTGGCCGACCGCGTGGTCGTGCTGCGCGACGGCCGGAACGCCGGGAGCCTGGCCATCCGCGAGGCCACGATCGAAAAGATCGTCCGCATGATGGTCGGGCGCGACCTGAAGGACATGTTCCGCAAGCAGGCCGTCCCCATCGGCCAGCCCGTGCTGGAGGTGCGGGGCCTCGCGCGGGCCGCCTGCAAAATGCGCGACGTGAACCTGACGGTCCGGGCGGGCGAGATCGTCGGCTTGGCGGGCCTCGTCGGGGCCGGCCGCACCGAGATCGCCCGGGCGATCTTCGGCGTCGACCTGCCTGACGCGGGCGAGATACGCGTCGCCGGCCAGGCGGTCTCCATCCGGTCTCCGCGCGACGCCATCCGGGCGGGCCTCGGCTTTGTGACCGAGAACCGCAAGGAGCAGGGCCTTTTCCTCATCATGGCCGTGCGCGAGAACATGACGGCCACCGGCCTCGGGCGCCTCA
>JAPLMO010000350.1 GCA_026386995.1 Planctomycetota bacterium
GCGCTACTGGCCTCGCAAAAAGAACGATCATCCGCCCGGACCTCCGAAACTCCACAGCCTCTCACGGCACGAAACAGCTCGAATTGCCGCTATCAGAAATCAGTTCTCATCAGCACTTGGTTAACGGCGTTGGGTGCCACGCCTCGCGCTGTTTGCAGCCGTGCTCTGCGTGCAACGACCACACGGTTGCTGAACGGCGCAACCGTGGCACCCGATTCGATAAGGTTCGGGGGCGGTCACTTCTTCGATGCGGCCGGAGCGGGTTCTTCAGGCGGCGAGGCGGGCTTGGCCGGCGGGGCCTCTTTCTCGGCCTTCAGGCGGGCGTCGAGGCCGTCGATGGCCTTATCGGCCTCGTAGGCCATGACGTCTCGCGGAAACCGCGTCCGGAGGTCCTCGAAGGCCTGCCGCGCCTCCTGGAACTTGCCGTCGCGCGCCAGAATAGCGCCGATGGCATGAAGGGCCGTCGGCACCAGCGGCGAATCCTTGAACTCCTCGGCGAACTGCCGCAGGTTCCTGATGGCCTGCGGCGCGTCGCCGTCCTCCAGCGGCACGATCGCCAGCCACAGCCGCGCCTGGACAAGCCGGCCCCGCTCGTTCTTCGGATCGAGTTCGACCGTGCGTTTCAGGTACGGCTCGGCTTGCTTGACGCGGTCCAGCGTCACCCAGACCTCGCCGAGGCGGAAGGTGGCCTCCAGGTCATCGGGGGCCTTTCTCTGGGCCTCGATCATCCGCGGGATCGCCTGCACTTTCTCCAGAATCGGGTACAACTCCGCCGCCGTCCGCGGAAACAGGAGCATGTGGAGCGGCTCTCCGCCGGGCGCCAGGAACAGGATGCTCGGGTAGATGCGCACCTGGTACTTTTTGGAGACCGCGCTGGTTTCGCTGGAGTCGTCGACCTTGACCGGGACGAAGTTCTGCCCGACATACATCGCGACCGCCCGGTTGACAAACGTCGCATCGTTCATCAGGCGGCAGGGCTGGCACCAGTCGGCATGGAAGTAGATCAGGACGACGCGGTCGGAGGCGGCGGCGTCCTTGATGGCCGAATCCAGATTCGCCCGCCACTCGATCCGCACGACGGGGATCGGCGGCTCGGCCGCTCCCGTCGGGGGCGACGGGGCAGTCGGCTTCTGCGGGCCGGCGGGCACGCCCCCCTTGAAGGAATCCAGCGGCACGAGGAGGGGCCTGGGCTTGTCCTTTGGCGCGGCAGCGTCGGCCGCCGCCGCAAGGACGGCGCCTGCAAGGACACTCAAAAAAACCCGTCGGATCAGATGCACTGGATTACGTCGCCTCGTCCGGCTCGGCCTCGACCAGGACGCCGACGCGGCGGAGTTTCCGGTAGCGTTGCTCGAGCAGGTCGTCGAGCGGGACCTGCTTGAGTTCCCGCAGGTAGCGTCCGATGCGGCGCTCCAGCGTGACGGCCACTTCGCGCGGGTTGCGATGGGCGGCGCCGAGCGGCTCGGGGACGATGTCGTCGACGACGCCGAACTCCTTCAGGTCCTGGGCCCTGAGTCGCAGGGCCTCGGCGGCCTCGGGGGCCTTCTCGGCCGTCCGCCAGAGGATCGCCGCGCAGCCTTCCGGCGTGATGACGCTACAGTAGGCGTACTCGAGCATCAGCAGGCGGTCGGCAACGCCGATGCCCAGGTACCCGCCCGAGGCGCCTTCGCCGATGATGGTGCCGACGATGGGCGTGCGGAGCACAGCCATCTCGCGCAGGTTCATGGCAATCGACTCCGCGATGCCGCGCTCCTCGGCGCCGATGCCCGGATACGCCCCCTGCGTGTCGATAAAGGCGACGACGGGCAGGCCGAACTTCTCGGCCATCCGCATGCAGCGCATGGCCTTGCGGTAGCCCTCGGGGTGCGCGCAACCGAAGAAACACTCGACCTTCTCGCGTGTATCGTGGCCCTTGCGGTGGCCGACGACCATGACGCGTTCGCCGGCGATGCGGCCCAGGCCGCAGACGACCGCCTTGTCGTCGCGGAAGAACCGGTCGCCGTGCAACTCCTTGAAGTCCTTGACGAACGCCTCGATGTAATCGGTGGTCTGCGGGCGGTCGGGATGACGGGCGACCTGGACGATCTCCCACGGCGTAAGGGCCGCGTACTTCTGGCGGATCATCGCGACAAGGTTCCTGCGGATGTCGCGGATCTCGGCGCTGGAGTCCACGCCGCTCGCGCGCTGCTTCTCCTCCAACTCGCGGATCTGGTCCTCGAGTTTGGCGAACGGCTTTTCAAATTCCAGGCACAGTCGAGCCATCATGACTCTCAGAAGGCGGGGACACACCGCCATCGAACACGCGGCGGACAAGTCCGCCGGCTAAATGCACGTTTCCGCTGTCACACGCCCTTGTGGCAGGCGGCGATGATTGACCGCAACTTGCTACTGACATACCCCATCTCCTGGGGCCGGTCAAGGGGCTTCTTGGCCATCATCCCGCGCACAAGTTTGTCCAACTCGCTGGGCGTGCTCGGCTGCAAGGCGATCATCGACGGGATCTTGGCGTACACATGCTGCTCCAGCAGTTCCTGGGCCGTCACACCCGTGTAGGGCAGGTGGCCGGCGATGGTCTCGAAGATGCTGATGCCAAGGCCGTACATGTCGGACTGGCTGGTCAGGCGCTTGTTCTGGACCTGCTCGGGGGACATGTAGGACCAGGTGCCCGGGCGCCGCCGCTCTTTCAATCGCCTGAGGCAGTACTGGCCGAACGACCTGTCCTCGGGCATGGCCAGGGCGAAATCGATGATCTTGATCATGCCGTCGCCGCTGATTACGAAGTTCTGCGGCTTGACGTCGCGGTGGACGTACCCTTGCTCGTGCAGATACGCCAGGCCGTCGCACACCTGGGCCAGCCAGTCCAGGGCGTCCAGCATATCCACTTGGCCCTTGTCCAGGTGCTGCCGCAGGCTCAGGCCCGCGACGTAATCCATGACGAGGTACGGCTGCTTGGCGCCCAACTGGAGTTCGTGGGTTCGGATGAGGTTCGGATGCTCCAGGACCGAGCAGACCTTGTGCTCGGTCTCGAGGAGCCCGCGTTCGATGCTGTCGGCGGCGTACTCGGGGCGGAGCATCTTTATCGCCGCCTCCGCTCCGCGGCCGCGGCCCACGAGCCGGAGGACGTGGAATACCTCCGCCGTGTTCGACTCCGCCACTTTGCGGAGCACCTGGAACCCGTTGATCGTCTGAAGCATATTTTGGAAGGAGGCTTGCCCCGGGCAGCCCATCTTGCTCCGAGGGCAACCCAACCGTGGTCTTATTCTGTCCTGTCCCAACCGCTCATGCATTGAATCTTAGCGGGTGTTTTGCGGGTCGGTAATGCAAAAATCTATTGACCCTCCCCCTCCGCCGCCCTAAATTGAGGTGTCTCGCGGTCGGCCAGGCCCTGCGGCACGGAGTCCGCTCAGGCCCGGCGACCGGCAAGGAACGCCGCCCTTCCGTGTGGCTACTCATGCGATTACCTTTCGGCCGCCGACCATGACGCCCTGGAACCAGGTGACCATTATCGGTGTCGGCCTGATCGGTGGAAGCCTCGGCCTGGCCCTTAAGAAGGCCGGCCTGGCCCGCCGCGTGGTCGGCGTTGGGCATCGCCAGGCGAGTCTGGACGCCGCCCGCGCCTGCGGCGCCGCCGATGAGACCTCTCTCGACCCTGCCGCCGGCGTGCGCGGCAGCGACCTGGTGGTCCTGGCAACGCCCATCGGCCTGTTCCGCAACATCCTGAAGTCCGCCGGGCCGGGGTTTGCTCCGGGGGCGGTGGTCATCGACGTGGGGAGCACCAAGACGAGCGTCGTGGCGATGATGGAGGAACTGGTTCCGGCATCGTGCGCGTGCGTGGGGTGCCACCCGATCGCCGGCAGCGAGCAGCGAGGAGTTGAGTTCGCCCGGGCCGACCTCTTCCGGGGCGCCACGTGCGTGGTCACCCCCACGAAGAGGTCGCCGCCGGAGGCCCTGAATCGCGTGACGGAGACGTGGGCGGGCATCGGCATGACCGTCGAGACGCTCTCGGCCGAATCGCACGACCGGTTGCTGGCCGAGGTCAGCCACCTGCCGCACGTCGTCGCCTCGGCGCTCGTGCGGGCCGTCAGCGCCGAGGCGGAGCCGCTCGTCGGGCCGGGCTGGGCCGACACGACGCGCGTGGCCAGCGGCGATGCGGCCCTCTGGCGCGACATCCTGATGAGCAACGCCGGCGAGGTCGCCGCCGCCCTGGAACGGTTCCAGGGGATCCTGGCGGCGTTCCGCAGCGCCCTTGAACAGCGCGACGCCACCCGGATCGAGTCGCTCTTGGCCGAGTCGAAGGCCCGCCGCGACAAGATCAAACGCAAGTGACTCACACTTAACCGCCCATCTTGATGGGCGCGTGTTTTGCCTTTTTAAGGATTTGCGATGGCGTTCGAGATTGAGGTAAGATTCAAGCCCGGCGCCCGCGACGTCCACGGCCAGGATGTCTTTCACGCGATCCGCGACCTGGGCCTGGCCCGCATCAAGGCCGTCGAGTCGGCCCGACTTTTCTATCTCGACACCGCCGCCCCGAAGGCCGACGTCGAGCGCATCGCGCGCGAACTCCTGACGGACCCCGTCGTCGAGCAGTACCGCGTCTCCGACGGCCGGCGCTCGGCCGCCGACGGCCGGCCCGTCGTCGTCGTCCGCCGCAAGCCGGGCGTCATGGACCCCGTGGCCGCCAGCACCCTTCAGGCCGTGGCCGACATGGGCATGGAGGCCGCGCGCTGCGCCACCGCCCGCAAGTACTACTTCTCCGGCAAACCCACGCGCAAAGACCTCGAGACGGCCGCCCGGGCGGTCCTGGCCAATAGTTGCGTCGAGGACATCGAGTTTGCCGGTCAGCCGGTCCACGTTTTCCGCGACGCCCCGCCCTACCAGTTCCGGCTGATCACGGTCCTGCTGCTCGAGGCCGACGATGAGGGCCTCGTGCGCATCAGCCGCGAGGGCGGCCTCTTCCTCAACGTCCGCGAGATGCGGGCCATCCAGGGGCACTTCCGATCGCTCGGCCGCGACCCGACCGACGTGGAACTCGAAACCTTGGCGCAAACGTGGTCCGAGCACTGCGTTCACAAGACCCTGAAGGGCCTCATCAAGTTTACCAACAAGGCCGACGGCGGCCGCAGCGAGACGATCGACAACCTCCTGAAGAGCACCATCGCCCGCGCCACGAAGGAACTGGCCAAACCGTGGTGCGTGTCGGTCTTTATTGACAACGCGGGCGTCATCGAGTTCGACGGCGACCAGTGCGTCTGCTTCAAGGTCGAGACGCATAACCACCCGAGCGCCCTTGAGCCGTACGGCGGCGCGGCCACGGGCATCGGCGGCGTCATCCGCGACCCCCTCGGCACGGGTATGGGCGCCAAGCCCATCCTGAACACCGACGTTTTCTGCTTCGCCCCGCCCGATTATCCGGCCGACAAACTGCCACCCGGTGTGCTCCACCCCAAGCGGGTGATGCGCGGCGTGGTCGCCGGCGTCCGCGATTACGGCAACCGCATGGGCATCCCGACGGCCAACGGGGCACTCTACTTCGACGAGCGGTACCTGGGGAACCCGCTGGTCTATTGCGGCAACCTTGGCATCCTGCCGCGCGACAAGTGCTTCAAGCACCAGAAGGCGGGGCACAAGGTCGTCGTGGTCGGCGGGCGGACCGGGCGCGACGGCATACACGGGGCGACGTTCTCGAGCGGCGAACTGACGCACACGACCGGCTCGGAGTTCGCCCACGCCGTCCAGATCGGCAACGCCATCGTCGAAAAGAAGATGGTCGATACGTTGCTTCAGGCCAGCGACCGCGGCCTCTATTCCGCCATCACCGACTGCGGCGCGGGCGGCCTCTCCAGCGCCGTCGGCGAGATGGGCGAGCACCTGGGGGCCGACGTCCACCTGGACCGCGTGCCCCTGAAATACGACGGCCTCTCCTACGCCGAAATCTGGATCTCCGAGGCCCAGGAACGCATGGTCCTGGCCGTCGAGCCCGAAAAGGTGGACGAACTCTTGGCCCTCTTTGCCTCGGAGGACGTCGAGGCCACCGTCATCGGCGACTTTACCGACACCGGCCGCCTGCGCCTTTTCTACGAGGGCACACAGGTGGCCGACATGGATATGAAGTTCCTCCACAACGGCGTGCCGCGCTACGAGCGGATCGCCGAGTGGCAGCCGCCGGCACTCGCCGAGCCGCGCATCCGCCCGAAGCGCGATTACACGCGCGACCTCCTGGCGATCCTCGGCGCGTGGAACGTCTGCTCCAAGGAATGGGTCGTTCGCCAGTACGACCACGAGGTCCAGGGCCAGATGGTCATAAAGCCCCTCGTCGGCGCACAGGAAGACGGCCCCGGCGACGCCTGCGTCATCACGCCCATCCTCGGCTCGATGAAGGGCCTGGCGATAGGTTGCGGCATGAACCCGAAGTTCGGCGATATCGACCCGTACTGGATGGCCGCCGCCGGCATCGACGAGGCCGTGCGGAATGGCGTGGCCGTCGGCGCCAGGCCCGACCGCATCGCCATCCTCGACAACTTCTGCTGGGGCAACTGCGAGAAACCCGACCGCCTGGGATCGCTCGTCCTGGCGTCCAAGGCGTGCTACGACGTGGCCATGGCGTACGGCACGCCGTTCATCAGCGGCAAAGACAGCCTGAACAACGAGTACGCCGTGCCCGGCGGCAAAACAATCGCAATTCCGGCGACGCTGCTCATCAGCGCGATCGCCATTGTCGACGATATCCGCCAGTGCGTTACGATGGACTTAAAGGAGCCTGGCAACCCCGTCTACCTGGTGGGCCTGACGCGCGATGAACTGGGCGGCTCGCACTGGTACGCCCTGAAGGGCGAAATCGGCGCGAACGTGCCGAAGGCCGACCTCGCGCTCGCCCCGCGCATCTTCGCCGCGGTCCATAGCGCGATTACGGCCGGCTGCGTGCGGGCCTGCCACGACCTTTCCGAGGGCGGCCTGGCTGTGGCGGCGGCGGAAATGGCGTTCGGCGGCGACCTGGGCCTCAAACTCGACCTTGCAGCCGTGCCGCGCGAGAGCGGGCTTGACGATTACGCAAAAGTCCTCTTCAGCGAATCGCTGACGCGGTTCCTCGTTGAAGTTCCTCGCGCGAAGGCCGCACGCTTCGAGAAACTCTTAAAGGGCCTCCCGTGCGCACCTCTCGGCGAAGTGACCCGCAAGCCGCAACTGGTGGTGCGCGGCCTCGGTGGCAAGACCGTCATCAAGGCCGACTGCGAGGCGATGCGGAAGGCGTGGAAGAAACCACTGGCGTGGTAACGTCCGTCCGCAGGGTAGCGCGGTGGGCAAGACTGCCCGCCGCGCTTGTGCTTAGTTGAAGGAGAAGGCATGCCTGTTAAGGCATTAGTCTTACGCACCGCCGGAATCAACTGCGACCTCGAAACTCAGTTTGCCTGGGAAATGGCCGGCGCTGTGGCCGAGCGGGTCCACATCAACCGCCTTATCGAGAACCCGCGGCTCATGGCCGATTACCAGATTCTGACCGTCCCCGGCGGCTTCAGTTACGGTGACGACATCGCCTCCGGCAAGATTTTTGCCAACCAGATCGTTCATCACCTCTCCGAAGCCATCCACGAATTTCTGGCGAAGGACCGGCTGGTCCTCGGCATCTGCAACGGGTTCCAGGTCCTGGTGCGTTGCGGCTTGCTACCCGGCTCCGATGGCGGGCGGCCGACGCTTGTGCCCTCGGCCACGCTGACGAACAACGATTCCGGCAAGTTCGAGGACCGCTGGGTGCGCCTCAGGACCGACTCCGACCGGTGCCCGTTCCTCAAGAAAGGCGAATTGTTCGACCTGCCCGTCGCCCACGGCGAAGGCAAGTTTATACCGGGGGCCGCCGCGCCCTTGGCGCAACTCGAGAAGGCCGGCCAGGTGGCCCTGCGGTATGTCGATGAAAAGGGCCGCACGGGCGCCGGCTACCCGGCCAACCCGAACGGCTCCGTGAGCGACATCGCGGGCATCTGCGACCCGACCGGCCGCATCCTCGGCCTCATGCCGCACCCCGAGCGCCACGCCCTGCCCTGGCACCATCCGCAGTGGACCCGCCTGCCGCGCAAGAAGTTCGGCGACGGGCTGGCGGTGTTTAAGCGGGGGGTGGGGTACTTCAAGTGAGTCCGGCGGTTTGAAGTTATTCGATCAGCCGCGCGACATGCTCCAGCACCGCGCCAACTTCGCGGATGACAGCGGGCCGGTCCAGTTCGGGCACTAACTCTTCGTTCTGTTCGTATCGGAACTGGGCGGCGAAGGCGGTCAGGTACACCAACCGGCGGAATGGCTCGGGCACGGTCTGCCCGGCGTCGGTCAGGAGTTTCAGCAGCAACCGGATGTCGTGGACCTTGGGATAGCGGGCGCCGGCCGTTGTAAGCCACGCCTTCAATGCCTTCTCCACCGCTTGCTCGGCATGGAAGCCGAAGATGGCCGTTGCCACATCAGGAAGGTCTCGGAACGCCTCAACGGCTCTGAAGTCGTCCTGCGCCAGCCCGAACATCATGGCAGCGTGTTCTTTATCTTCTTTCATAGACGAGCCGCCCTTCCCGCACGCACTGCGCCGCGATGTGATTAAGCGAATCCCGCCATTTCTCCAGTTCCGCGCGACTGTAAATAAGCACGTCCAATGCCAGAGGAAAATCTCGCAAGGCATCGAACACGCGGGTGATCTCGGCCAAGCGGCTGCGCCCCGGCCCGAACGGCTCGCGCTCGACTATGAGCAGGTCCACGTCGGAATCCGGCCCGGCCTGGCCGCAGGCTTGCGACCCGAACAGCCAGATTTCCTCCGGGTCCACCTCGCGGACGATCTCCTGCACCATCTGCTTGAGGACTTCTTCTGTGACAGTGATCATGCGGCCCTCGCGTAACGCGATGCACGTCCACACGCTACTATACAAGCGCCCCGATACTCTGTCCAGTATCGGAAGAACGCACGCGGCCCTATCAGTCTTTCCCATCCAGCCACCCATTGGTACAATGCCCTCGGCTTGGGATTATTCGGAGTCGCTATGGCCATCGTGTGCATCGCCGGGATCTCGCCGGGGATCGGGAAGACCGTGGTCGCCGAACTGCTGCTCGCCCATCTGCCGGGCTGGCATGCGGCCAGGGTGCGCGTGGCCGATGAGATCACCGAGGCCCACGCGACCGTCCTGGGCGATGCAGAGTACCGGCTCGTTTCGTCCGCCGCCTCGGCCCAGGATGCGGAAAGTGCGCGGTGCCTGGCCGCCGGGGCACACGGCGCAATCACGTTGCTCGCCCAGCCGCGCGGCTTGGCCGAGGGCCTCAAGGCGATGCTCAGGCGGGTGCCGGCCAGGGCCAACCTCCTGGTCGAGGGCAACGCGTACCTCTGGGGCTGCGATGCCGACGTTGCGATCATGGTCGTCGGCCCGGGGCCGTCGGGCAAAGGCATGGCGCGGGCAAAGCCTTCAGTCCGCGAACTCTTCAGCAAGGTCAACATCTGGGTCTGGAACAGCCGCTCCGACCCGAAGGCCGAGGGGTTCTTCGAGTTCCCCCAGGCCCTCGCAAAGATGGGCTTTACCGAGGCCGTCTCGAACAAGGCCGACTATCATCACGTGAACCCACTGGAGGCCGGCCACTCGGGCAACGCGCCGTTTACCGAGGCCGTCGCGCAGGCGCTGGAGCGCAACCACTGGCGGCCCGAGAGCGATGAGTTCTTGCGGCGGGCGGGATTTGATGTTTAGAGACTGCGCATTATCCAGCACACCGGGTGCCACGCAACGCCGTTAACCAAGTGCTGATGAGAACTGATTTCTGATAGCGGCAATTCGAGCTGTTTCGTGCCGTGAGAGGCTGTGGAGTTTCGGAGGTCCGGGCGGATGATCGTTCTTTTTGCGAGGCCAGTAG
>JAPLMO010000404.1 GCA_026386995.1 Planctomycetota bacterium
ACCTCGTTCCTCCTCAACATCATGGAAGAGGAGACGTGGGAATCGCAGGTCTGCGGCACGGGCGGCGGTATGGACATCACGGCCGGCAAGGTCATGACGCAGGAGCACGGCATCGTCCGCCTGAGCGAACTTCAGAACTACGAGACGCCCGCGTCGCATTCCGCCGCCATAGTCGCCTTCGTCGATTCCATCCAGAAGGGGACGCCAGTGCCGGTCCCGGCCGAGGAAACGATGTACGTGATGAGCATCCTGGACGGCATCTACCGGTCGCACGCCAAGGGCGGCGCCGAGGTGAAGATTAACGCTGCCCCGCTGCCGAAAGTAAAGCGTAAGTAGCCGGGTGGCATGCCCAGGCCGCTGTTGCCTGGGCATGCACGCGTCCGCACGGCACATGCCCACGCGCAACGGCTGCGTGGGCATGCCACCCGCAAGGGGGCGTTTTCGAGGAGGTGAAACATGCCTGAGATTTTCGGCCAAAAACTGACGCCTGAAAAGATTGCAGACCGCACCGGCCGCCTCGATCAGGTCGCCGGCGCGCGGCCGCTGGTGTTCGACGACGGCCCGGCGCGCGGCATGCGCGGCATCGACGTGTGGACGGGGTCGGGCCTGGAGTTCACGGTGCTGCCCGACCGCGGGCTCGACATCGGCGCCGCCTGCTTCGCCGGGCTCGCCCTGGCGTGGCGGTCGAGCACGGGCGACGTGCGGCCCGAGCGCTTCGAGCCGCAGGGCTTCGGCTGGCTGAAGATGTTCCACGGCGGCCTCGTGACGACGTGCGGCTTGCGGCACTTCGGCGCGCCGGATTCGGAGGACGGCGAATCGTGGGGCCTCCACGGCCGGGCCTCCAGCCTGGCGGCAGAGGATGTGGCCGTCCAGCGCGCCTGGGAGGGCGGCGAGTACGTCATCCGCGTCCACGGGCGCCTGGTCGAGGCCGAGGTTTTCAAGCCCACCGTTGTCCTGGAGCGGACGATCACCACCGCCCTGGGGTCGTGCGAGATACGCATCGACGACCGTGTCTCCAACACGGGACACCAACCGAGCGCGGCCATGCTCCTCTATCACATAAACTTGGGTTGGCCGCTACTCTCCGAGAAGAGCCGCCTGCTCGTCAATCCGGAGAGCGTCAGGCCGGTGACGGACCACGCGGCCAAGACCCTCAAGCAACACTGCGAGATGCTGCCGCCGACGAAGGGTTTCAAGGAAATGGTCTACACGATGGAGCCGCGCGCGGGGCGCGACGGCCTCGCCCGCGCTGCCTTGGTCAACCCGGACCTCGACGGCGGGACGGCCCTGGCGGTGGCGTGGTCGAAGAAAACGCTGCCGTACGTGATGGAATGGAAAATGATGGGGCAGGGGGATTATGTCCTCGGCATCGAGCCGGCGAACTGCCCGTTTCCGCCGCGGGCCGCCCTGCGCAAGAGCGGTCGCATGCCGATCCTTGAGGCGGGCGAATCGTTCGAAACGTGCCTCACTATCAGCGTTCATCGCGGCCGCGACGAGTTGCGGGCGCTGGCCCGCCGCATCGGGGGTTGAAAATCACGGGCATGACCCATCCGAAATACATTCTGCTTTCGTTCCTGGCGTTGGCCTTGGCCATGCCGGCCTTTGCGGCGAAGAAGGCGGACGCCAGGAAGCCGGCCCCGCCTCCGCCGCCGACAACGGAGCCGGCGCCTCTTAGCGCGGGGGACCAGGAAAGGTCGCTCTCGATCCGCCTGGCCCTGGTCGATGGCTGCACCCGTCTGGCCGACATGGTCTTGGCGGCGCGCCTGCCCGACAACCGCACGGTCGGCGCGGCGATAGGGTCCGCTGGCGACGGCGAAGTGGCCCTGCGGCTGATGCTGCGGACGGCCCGCAGGGTCGGCGACCCGCGCGTCTATTCCGACGGCGTGGCCGAAGTCGATGTCGAGATGGGCTTTGACGCCGTGGCTCAGAAGGTCCGGCAACTGTGTGGCCTGAAGGACGGACCGGCCCAGGTCCTGCCCGACTTGCGGGCCCAGGCTATGGACGGCTATCTGCGAGCCGAAGGCCGCGGCCGCGTGCAGCAGGACCTCGCACCGGAGATCCTCAAGAAGGTGGAGGGGGTGAGGCTGGAAGAACTGGTGGAAATGTTTCCGGCGGGCTGGGAACGCGTCAGCGCCCTGGGACGCGTCGATGCCGTCCGCCGGGCCCGCGTGCAAGCCTATGCCGCGGTGGGCGAAGCGGTCCGCGCCGTCCGCCTCACTCCGACGCGCATGATCGGCGAGTGGGTGGCGGCATCGCCTGCCGCAGAGGCGCTCCTCGACGGGTACCTGCGCGCCCTGCCGGTCGCCGGGCAGCCGCGCATGATGCCCGACCGCATCGCCGAAGTGGACGTGGTGGCCCCCGTGCGAGACCTCATCAAGGTCCTCAAGGACATCCGGTCTCTCCTGCCGGCCGACCCGAAATTGACCGAAGACCAGATCGATCAACTCTCGATCAACCTCAAGAGCGAGCGGCTGATTGCGACGGGCCACGGCATGCCGCCGCCCGAACAGATCAAGCCGGAGGAGTCGCTGTCCGCGGCCCCCGTACCGTCGATGCCGGACTGGGCCGCCTGGGTGCTTGAGGCGCGCGGCACGGCGAAACGGCTGGACGACATCGAGGACGAGGCCGAGGCGAAGGTCCTCGCCGCGAGGTCGGCCAAGGCGCGGGCCATGTTGGACCTCCAGCGCCAGTTGGACGCCGTGCGACTGGATGACGGCCGAACGGTCCGCGATCGGGCCGCCAAGGATGACGTCTTCCGCAGCGACATCGTGGCCCTCTTGGCCAGCGCCAAGACGGTCAAGCACGAGGAGCAGGCCGGCGGCAAGCAGTGGGAAGTGGTCGTGCGGCTGCCCCTGGTACGGTTGTGGGAGTTCTCGCGCCCGCGGGAGTGACGCCCCGGAGAAGTTGCCGCGCGTAGCGGTTTTCTCGCCGGCGCCAACGGCGATTCTTGCGCGGTGGGTCAGGAGACCCACCGCGCAAAGGCTCAAGTGGCGCAGTAGTGCCAAGTGCGCCGCGCTATCCGACCAGCATCCGGTCCAGGATGAACGCCGCGTCCATCACGATGCCCCAGTACAGGGCGCGCGGGATGAAAGGCTCGTACTCCTCGGGCTTGCGCTGGGGCCCGGAGATCGACCACAGGCCGCCCGGCCAGAGGGCCGGCAGCAAGAGCGCCGCCAGCACCCGTGCCACCGGGGCGATGAAGCGAACCTCTCCCTCGGCGCCGGGCGCCAGCATGGTCGACATCGCGATCATGGCGAACCCCGTGACCGCGGATGCGATGAACGCCGCCTGCCACACCCGGGTCGTCACCTTATAGCCGTGGCGTGAGGCAATGCTGTAGCCCGTGACGACCATGGTCAGAAAAAAGATCGCCATGCCCTGGCGGACCCAGAATGTCGACGCGGCCGGAAGCAGCAGGTTCCATTCCAGTTCCCGGGGCGTTCCGATCGCGGCTGTCACGCCGATGCCGAAGTTGAGCAGGCGGCACAGGCCCATGACGATCATCGCGATGTGGAACGGCCCGCGCTTGGCGCCGAGGTTATAGAGGTTGATGGCGGCGAAGGTCAGGATGGCCAGCACCAGCGCCCCGCCGTGTAGCGGATAGGCGCAGGCGCCCGCCAGCAGCGCCGTCAGAATGAGCAGCAGGACGGCCGTACCGATGCCCAACTCGCCGGTCGCCAGCGGGCGGGGAACCTTCAGGAGCCGGTCGCGGCGGATGTCCACGAGGTCGTTTTGGACCATGCCGAACAGGTACAGGCCCGTCGACACGCCGGCCAGCAACGCCACCCGCGTCCAGTCGAACTTGCCCCAGTCGGGCAAGAGCGCAATAAGGTACACGGCCGTCACGTCCGCCACGGCCGTGACGAACAGGGGCAATCTCAAGATTCGCCCGACGCCTCGAAGTGACATCACCGGGAGTGTAAACGTCGGCGTCGGCGTTTTCCAATCTTTTCGCCCCGCGTCATTGCCGGTATAATCCCCGACTATTATGATTATCACCATCGACGGAACGAGCGGCAGCGGCAAGAGCACGGCCGCCTCGCTATTGGCGCGGCGTCTGGGCGCTGCGCACCTCGACACCGGCGCCATGTACCGTGCGCTGACCCTGAAGGCCCTCCAGACGCACGCCGACCTGGAAGATCCGGCGGCCCTGGCGGCCCTGGCCGAGTCGACCGAGATCGGCCTGGCGGGCGAGCCGGGATCCCTGCGCGTCTCCATGGACGGCCGAGACGTGACGCGGGAGGTCCGCGAGAACCGCATCAGCGTCAACTCGCACTACCTGGCCCGCACGCCAGAGGTCCGCCGCGTCCTTGTCCAGAAGCAGCGCGAGTTTGCGGCCTGCGCCGGGAGCATTGTCACCGAGGGCCGCGACCAGGGGACCGTCGTCTTTCCGGACGCCGACGTGAAGTTCTTCCTGGACGCGAAGCCGGAGGTCCGGGCCCGCCGGCGGCAACTGGAATTGGAGCAGCGCGGGGAATACAAGTCATTCCGCGAGGTGCTGGCCGAGGTCGTCGAGCGGGACCGGCGCGACTCCACCCGCCAGGCCGATCCCCTGAAGCCCGCTGAGGACGCCGTCCACGTCGATACCTCTGACCTGGAGGTCGAGGAGATGGTCGATGTGCTGGCCGCCGAGGTTCGGCGCCGCGTCCCGCCCGGCAAAGCCGCCTCCGGCGACAAGGAGGCGACGTGAAGTACCTACAGCGCTGCTGGTACGGTGTTTGCCAACACGTGTTGCTGGTCCTTTTCAGCCTGTTGTTCCACATCAGGGTTGTTCACCGCAAGCGGTTGCCCGCCCGCGGGGGCGCGCTCATTGTGTCGAACCATCAGAGTTACCTGGACCCGATCCTTGTGGCGATGGGAACGCAGCGGCCGCTCCATCCGATGGCGCGGGAAACGCTGTTCCGGTTCCGGCCGTTCGCGATGCTGATCCGCAGCGCGTACGCGTTTCCGGTCCGTCGCGCGTCGGCCGACCTCGGTGCGATCCGCGAAGCGATGCGGCGCCTGAAAGACGGGGCGGCGGTGCTGATGTTCCCCGAAGGAACGCGGACCCGCGACGGGTCGATCGCGCCGCTTCAGGCCGGGCTGATCATGATCGCCGGCCGCGCGGGCGTGCCGATCGTTCCGGCGGTGATCGAGGGGGCGTTTGAGGCGTGGCCTCGCACGTGCTGGCTGCCGCGGCCGCATCCGATCCGCGTGGCGTTCGGTGAGCCGCTCTCGGCCGAAGAAGTGGCCGCCGGCGACCCGGAAACGCTCATCAAGGTCCTCTGGCATCGCATGCAGGACCTCCAGGCCGAACTGCGCCGCATGCCGCGCGATTAGGACGGGTGAATAAACATGGCCATGAATCAAAACACGGATGCAAACGAGGCCGGCCGAGGGGCATCGCCCACCATCGAAGTCGCCCAAGGCAGCGGTGTCTGCTTTGGCGTCCGCCGGGCACTGGAACTGGCCGAGAAGGCCCTTGCCGAGGGGCAACCGGTGTACTGCCTGGGGCCGCTCATCCATAATCCGCAGGAGGTGGCCCGCCTGGCCGCCAAGGGGTTCCGCGTCATCAACTCGCTGGACGAGGCGGAGGGTGGCGGCACACTCCTTGTACGCAGTCACGGCCTCCAGCCGGACATCGTGGCCGAGGCCCACCGGCGCGGCATGAACGTTATCGACGCCACCTGCCCGCTGGTGCGGCGCGTCCAGACCCTGAGCGTTGAACTTCAGAAGGCCGGCTACTATGTGATCTTGGCGGGCGATGCCGCTCATCCGGAGGTCCGGGCCATCCAGGGGCATGCACCGGCAACAGTCGTGGTGAGCGACATCGAGGCTGTGCGGCGGCTCGACCTGCCGGGCCGCGTGGCCCTGGTGAGCCAGACGACGTTCTCGCCCGAGGAGTTCCGCCGCATCGCCGCCGAGATGGTCATGCGCGACGTGGCGGAAGTGCGGGTCGTTAACACGATCTGTGCGGCCACGGTCGATCGACAGCGGGCTGCGGCGGAACTGGCCGGCCGCGTCGACGTCATGTTCGTCATCGGCGGCCGAAACAGCGCCAACACCAACCGCCTGACCGAACTCTGTGCCGCGCGCGGCGTAACGACGTATCACGTCGAACAGTCCGACGAAGTGACGGCCTGGCATCTGCGCGGCCGGCGACGCATTGGCGTGGCCGCCGGGGCCAGCACGCCGCAGTGGATCATCGACGCCGTCTGCGAGCGGATCCGGGCCTTGCAGGCCGAAGGCCGCTGACTTTCCTTTCGCTACGGGATATGATGTCGAACAAGCGTAGGCGACGCAATACGCCGGTGAGGGGTTTTGAGTTGCTGAAAGACCGATCGAAACTGACGACCGAGAAACGGAATGTCCGCAGCCGCGGCATCGACCGGCATTCGTCCCTGCGGATCGTCGACATAATCAACGCCGAGGACCGCAAGGTGGCCGAGGCCGTGCGGCGCGAGCGCCGCGCCCTGGCGGAAGCGGTCGACATTGTGGCCGAACGCCTGGGGCAGGGCGGGCGGCTATTCTACGTCGGGGCCGGGACGAGCGGGCGCCTGGGCGTTCTGGATGCCGCCGAGTGCCCGCCCACCTACGGAACGCCGCGCACCATGGTGCAGGGGATCCTCGCCGGCGGGCGCAGGGCGCTCGTGCGGTCCATCGATGGTGCCGAGGACCGCGCGGCCGACGGCGCGGCGGCCGTCAGGCGGCGGCGCATCGGCAAGCGAGACGTCGTGGTCGGCATCGCGGCGTGCGGCCTGACGCCTTTCGTACGCGGCGCGATCGCGGCGGCACGCAAGGCCGGCGCGGCCACGGTCTTCGTAACCTGCGCACCGGAGGCCGTGGAGTTCATCGGCGCTAGCCTCGTCATCAACCCCGTCGTCGGGCCGGAAGTGGTCACGGGCTCAACGCGGATGAAGGCCGGCACGGCCACGAAACTGGTCCTCAACACGATCACCACGGGGGCGATGATCCGCCTCGGCAAGGTCCACGACAACCTCATGGTGGACCTCAGGGCCACCAACGCCAAACTCCGCGACAGGGCGGAGCGCATCGTCATGGAAGTCACCGGTGTCACCCGGCCTCAGGCACGGGCGCTCCTCAAGAAAGCGCGCGGCTGGGCGAAGGTTGCGATCCTGATGCACTTCCGGAAGGTCGACTTTGGCGGCGCCCGGAAACTCCTGGCCGCGTGCGGCCAGTCGCTCCGTAAGGCGATAGAATCACAGCCGCGCTAATGTAGTGCTGCGGAAATACCGTGCTTTATTGAATCGGGTGCCACGGTTGCGCCGTTCAGCAACCGTGCGGTTGTCGCGCGGAACACGGCTGCAAACAGCGCAGCCGTGGCACCCGGCGGCCGGTCACTACGGCAGGCGATCGAATCACAGCCGCGCCAGGCGGCGGCACTCGCTCGCGGTCCGCCGCATTGCCGCCAGGTTATCGCGCAGGCGCGAGGGCTTGTTCCCCAGGAGCCAGACCCGCGCGAGTTCCCGTGCGGCCGCCTCTGTCTCCGCCGCGAGTTCTCGCAGCGCGGCCGCGGGCGGCCAGCCCCCTTCGATGATTCGCTTCAGCACCCCCGCGCGCAGGCACGCGGCGGCGTCCAGATGCGTGGCCACGGCGAACTCCTCCAGCGCCGTGCGAAGCAGCGGCTCCGCGACCTGCGCAGGGCGTGGCCACCGCAGGGCCTGGAGCGCCTCGCGATGCTTCGCCAGACTTGCGGCCTTGACGGCGGCCAGCAATTTCACGCGGCGGTCTTCGGGGTTGCGGAACTCGCGCATCGGCCCGAAGAAAACGCTGTAGAGCAGCGTGTCGTTGGCGTCCGGCAGACCCAGCGCCTCGTGCGCCCCGCCGAGCGTGCGGATCGCTTCCGGCATGCCGCACGAGGACGCACCGAACGTGTGGCTGCAAAAACGCTCCGTAAACCCCTCGTCCCGCACGCCGCGATGGCTCCAACTGTGGGCGGCGCCGTAGGCGTAGTTGTGGAGGCTGACCGCCAGCCCGTTGCGGTGGCCGTTGTCGCCCCAGTCGGTGTTCAGGAGACCCTCGGCGCCGCAGGCCAGGCCCTGGCCCGCGAATCGCCGGATGTTCCGCATCCCCAGGTCCAGCCGGCAGCCGTGCGAGTTCCAGGAGTTCGTGCCCGGGCAGACCACGCACGCCAAGCCGGCGTCGGTGATTTCATGCGTGCGCGAAATGCGCGTGCCTGGGTCGCGGTAGTCCCAGTTGAGCATCACGATGTCGCGGGGCACGTCGCCGAGGACCTCGGGGTGATCGAGAACGATGTCGGCCCACGCGTTCATCCGCTTGCCATGCCGGCGGCACAGGCGGTGGATTTTTTTGAGGAACTCCAGGTACACGCGCCCCAGGCCGATGCGTTCGGCTCGGCGCCTGCTGCGGC
>JAPLMO010000293.1 GCA_026386995.1 Planctomycetota bacterium
CCAAGAAGCGGACATTTCTACTGGGTCTGGACCGGACATTACTACTGGGTCACGACACTGGAGCACACGACAATTGACGTGAGCGCCGCCAGACTGTATGCTTCTGTGGTCGCTATGCTACTGCCGAAGCGATGGGCAGCCTTGCGGCAGGGGGGCTCAGGGTCGCCTGATGGGGTACGTCATTGGGTCAAGGACCACCCCCGCGAAAACCGATTTAGAGGGTACAGATCGCTGTGCCAGGTGTTTCGTACTGAGTGCTCGCTTGACCGCGGTGGGGGACATGGCGTCTCGCGGCCGGGCGGGATTCAGGCCAAGGAGGGCACGTAAATAACTATGGCCGGCACGCAGGCTACTGTGCGGCAGCCGAGTCTCTACGCGCCCATTCTACGCCATGCCTACATCGCCGGCGTTCATTTGCTGCTGTTCGCCTTCTCCCTCTGGGTGGCGTACGGACTTCGCTACGAGTTCCGCATTCCTCCGGCGGCTCTGCCGATCCCGGACCAGGAGTACATCCTTCCGGACCAGGTGGGCGTTCCGTCCTCGGTGTGGGGTACGTTCTACGGACTCCTGATCTTCGTCCTTCTCGTGAAGTTGCTGGTCTTCGGGTACTTCCGCCTTTACGCCGGGTGGTGGCAGTACGTCAGCGTCCAGGACCTCGTGGAGACGTTCAAGGCCAGCCACATCTCGACGGCCATCATCCTCGGCGCGGTCTACGTCTGCCGGGCGCTCTACGCTTACAAAGCGGTGGGAGTGCGGCTGGCGGTGCCCGACACGGTCTTGATCATCGACTGGGCCGCCACGATTGCGCTGGCGGGGGGCATGAGGTTCCTCGTGCGCATCATCCGAGAAGGGTCTCGCCCGGTGAGCCCCGCGGGCCTGACGCGGGTCCTGATCGTCGGCGCCGGCGACGTCGGCGAGGGTGTGCTGCGCGAACTCTTCAGGTCGCCCGTCGAGCGGTATGACGTGGTGGGGTTCGTGGACGACGATCCGAAGAAGCGCGGCATGCGGATCCACGGCGTGCCGGTGCTGGGAAGCGTTGCGGACCTGGCCGCCGTGGCCGACCGCCAGAACGCCCAGGAAGTCGTCATTGCCTTGCCGCAGCCCACGCGCGAAGACCTGCGCCGTATCATTGAGGTCTGCAAGGGCCGGAAAATGACCTTCCGGATCGTGCCCGGTGTGGCGGACCTCATTGACGGACGCCTCGACGTCACCCGCCTGCGCGAAGTCGACATCAACGACCTTCTGGGCCGCGAGCCCATTACGCTCGACGTGGAGGGCATCGGCCACCTCCTGACCGACAAGGTGGTCCTTGTGACGGGGGCCGGCGGCTCCATCGGCTCGGAACTCTGCCGCCAGATCGCCAACTTCCGGCCCCGGCGGCTCCTCCTGCTGGAGCAGGCCGAGAACAACCTCTTTTACATCGACCGGGAACTGCGCGCAGCGCACCCCGAACTCGCCGTGACTCCGGTGATCGCGGACGTCGGCGACAGGGCCCGCCTTGATAACGTTTTCCGAAGTTATACGCCGGCCATCGTCTATCATGCCGCCGCCCACAAGCACGTGCCGATGATGGAACTGAATCCCGGCGAGGCGATCAAGAACAACATCTTCGGCACCAAGAACGTCTCCGACATGGCGGGCAAGTACGGCGCCGAGGCGTTCGTCCTTATTTCCACAGACAAGGCTGTCAACCCGACCAGCGTCATGGGGTGCACGAAGCGCATCGCCGAGATGTACTGCCAGTCGCTCTCGCTGGTTCCCGCCTGCGCGAAAACCAAGTACATCATCGTGCGGTTCGGCAACGTCCTGGGATCGTCGGGCAGCGTCGTGCCGGTCTTCCGCGAGCAGATCGCGCGCGGCGGGCCGGTCACCGTGACCCACCCCGAGATGCGGCGTTACTTCATGACGATTCCCGAGGCCACGCAACTCGTCATTCAGGCGAGCGTCATCGGCAAGGGCGGCCAGACCATGCTCCTGGACATGGGGACGCCCGTCAAGATCGTCGACCTGGCGCGCGACATGATCACGCTGTCGGGGTTCCGGCCGGATATCGACATCAAGATCGAGTTTCAGGGCGTCCGCCCGGGCGAGAAACTCTTCGAGGAACTCCGCACGACCGCCGAAGACGTTCTGCCGACGCACCACCGGAAGATTTTCGTGTGGCAGAGCCGCCAGTGCACCATGGACGAAATCCAGGGGGCGCTGAACCGCCTGGAGGCGGCGGACAACAACCACTCCTTGCCGGAGGTCCAGAGCGTCCTGCAAAGCGTCGTGCCGGAATTCGACCCGCGGCCGGCCTCGCCGCCTCCCGTTCGGCCGCAGCCTGCCGCCGATGCGGGGGGCGTTCAGGCCGAGCCTTCGCCGGCGATTTAAGCGCCCCACGAGTAACGCAGTAACCGGTCTCCCTTCTTTCGCTTGGCACTCCTTTCGGCCGGGCCTTATAATGCCCGTTCCACGTTTGGTGTCGCTCGCGGGCCAAGGGCCGAGACATGCGGATACTCGTGACGGGTGGGGCGGGGTTCCTCGGATCGCACCTGGCGGACCGTCTGGTCGCCGACGGCCACGAGGTGCTTTGCCTCGACAATCTCTCCTCGGGCCGCCGCCGCAACGTCGAGCACCTGGAAGCATCAGGCCGTTTCCGCTTCGTCGAGGCCGACGTCGTCGCCCCGCTGCCTGTCCGCGGCCCACTGGACCGCATCTACCACCTGGCCTCGCCGGTGACCTGTGCCCATCACGTCGTGCGGCCGATCGCGACGCTCCGCACCGCCGCCGAGGGGACGCGCAACGTCCTGGACCTGGCCACCGACTGCGGCGCGGTGTTCCTGCTGGCCTCCACGAGCGAGGTCTACGGCGATCCGCTCGTCCATCCGCAGGTGGAGACCGACGCGGGGCACGTCAACCCGGTCGGCCTGCGGTCGCCCTACGACGAAGGAAAACGGTTCGCCGAGGCGCTGACCGTGGCCTACGCCCGGCAGCGCGGCACGCGGGTGCGTATCGCACGGATCTTTAACACCTACGGCCCGCGCCTGAGGCCGGACGACGGCCGCGTTATTCCGACCTTCATCGCCTGCGCCCTGGCGGGCAGGCCGTTTCCCGTGTTCGGCGACGGCCGGCAGACCCGCAGTTTCTGCTACGTCTCGGACATGGTCGAAGGGCTCGTGCGCCTGGCCGAGGCCCCGTACGACGGGCCGGTCAACCTCGGCAACCCCGAGGAAGTGACCGTTCTGGACCTGGCTCGCGAGGTCCAGGCGCTCGCGGGGTCGTCGAGCCCGCTGGAGTTTCGCCCCCCGATGGAGGACGACCCGGTGCGGCGACGGCCGGACATCGCACTGGCGCGGCGCCTCCTGGGCTGGGAGCCGAAGGTGCATCGCGCCGAGGGGCTTAAGCGCACCATCGAGTACTATCGCAGAGAGGAGTAACCACGAATGAACGTCTTCGTTACCGGAGGGGCCGGGTACATCGGAAGCCACGTCGTGCGGCTGCTCATGGAGGCGGGCCACCGCGTTCGCGTCTACGACAACCTGTCGGAAGGGCACGCCGCGGCGGTTCCCGCCGAGGCGTTTTTCCGCGGCGACCTCATGGATGAGACGCGCCTGGCCTCTGGGCTGGCGGGCGGCTGGGATTGCGTTATGCACTTTGCCGCCAGTTGCGCCGTCGGCGAGAGCATGGAGAACCCCGAGAAGTATTACGCCAACAACGTCGTGGCGAGCCTGCGCCTTGCGTCCGCGATGCGCAAGGCCGGCGTCGGCCGCATCGTCTTCTCGTCCAGTGCCGCCACGTATGGCAACCCCGTCGAGGTGCCGATCCCCGAGGACCACCCGACCGCCCCCATCAACGCCTACGGCCAGACGAAGTTGGACTTCGAGGTGACCCTGCGGTACTACGCCTCGGCGTACGGCCTCGGCTATGCGGCCCTCAGGTACTTCAACGCCGCCGGCGCCGCGCCCGACGCCCGCATCGGCGAGGACCACAAGCCCGAGACGCATCTTGTGCCGGTCGTGCTCCAGGCGGCCCTCGGGCAGCGCGAGGCCGTCTCGGTCTTCGGCACGGATTACCCGACGCCCGACGGCACGTGCATCCGCGATTACATCCACGTTTACGACCTGGCCCAGGCGCACATCCTGGCGATGCAGGCGATCCGGCCGGCCAAGGGCCTGACGTTCAACCTGGGCAACGGCGCCGGGTACTCGGTCCGCGAGGTGATAGAGACGGCCCGCCGCGTGACGGGCCACGCGATTCCGGTCAAGGAAGGTCCCCGGCGCACGGGCGACCCGCCGTCGCTCGTGGCCTCCAGCGATCGCATCATCCGCGACCTGGGCTGGAAGCCAAAGTTCCCGGCGATCGAGACGATTATCGAGACCGCCTGGCGCTGGCACAAGTCGCACCCCAACGGTTACGGCGATTGATGCTCTTCGAGTCCGCGGCGGAAGCCGCGGGGTATCCCCCTTCGGGGCAAGCAGTTGCAATTTACAGAAGATTTGACCTTGACTTAGCCGAAGTTCATGTCATAATAGTTCTACCTTCCAGAAAAGGCCAGTGCCGAGGAGGTTTGCCATGATGACGCTCGGCGAGAGGCTCCGATACGCAAGAAATCGTGCAAGCCTGACACTCGCCCAAGTTGCGCAACGGACGGACATAGGGGAGTCCTCGCTGTCGGAGTTTGAACACTCCAAGCGAGAGCCGAGCCTTAGTCAGTTGCAGATGCTGGCCAAGGCCTATAGCCGTTCCATAGCGTTCTTCCTCTCCGAAGGCGAGCTTCCACGGGAAGTGGTATTGTGGCGCGAGCGGCCGCTCGAGGCCGCCGGGGAGATCGAGGCCCAGTTCCTGAGGCTCTGCGAACAGTACCACAACCTTGAGATGTGGTGCGAGCAGCGCACGGCAGTCCGTTTGCCTCAAGCGGAAGGCGATGTGGAGGGGTTCGGGTACGCGCGGGCCGAAGTGCTGGCAAAGCGGGTCCGCGATGAACTGCAACTCGGGGACCGGCCCGGCCAGGTGCTGTTGCGGGTTCTGGAGGAGGTCTGCGGGATCAAGGTATTCCACCTGGCCTTTGAGCCCACGGGCACGGCTGCCTCGACGATGAGCGAGACGTTCGGCGCTGCCATCCTCTTGAATTCAGCCAGTGTGCGGTGGCGCCGCAACTTCGACGCGGCTCACGAGTTGTTTCACCTGCTCACCTGGGGTATCTTCCGACCGGCGAATGCTCCTGACTCTCCGGGCATCGAAGCGCCCAAACCAGAGGAGAAACTGGCACAGTGCTTCGCGGGCAGCCTCCTGATGCCAACTGACGCTGTTCGCATTGCGATAGAAAGTCGCATGAAGAAAGACAGGATTGCCGTCGAAGCGTTGTATGACGTGGCCAGGGAATTCGACGTCTCGTTTGATGCGTTGCTTTGGCGGGTGCATTTCGTTTTTGGCCGTGGCCCGGAAGATGCGGACAAGACCAAGCGTGCCATCGAGCGGGCTAAGGCTTATGCTCCGCTCTTCGAGGATCGCGACAGGGGGGTGACAGGGACCTATCCCGGCAGGTACCATGCGTTGGCCGTAAAGGCCCTGCGCCGCGGCGAGATTTCCATCGGCCGGTTCGCGGAGTACCTGGGCATTGGCCGTCAGGAGGCCATGACGTATATTCAGCAGGAGATCGCCGACGATGAAGAAGTTCAAGTTACTCCTGCTTGATGCCAATGTGGTCATTGAATTGTTCCGGCTTGGCATCTGGGACGACGTGGTTGAGCGGTGCGATGTTCACCTGGCCCGCACTGTTGCCGAGGATGAAGCCCATTTCTTTGAGGACGACGACAAGCAGAGACACGACTTCGATTTGCAACCATACATCAAAGCTAACAAGATTACAGTATTTGATGTGACGGTCAGCGAGGCGACCGTGTTCCGGGACCGGTTCGACCCGGTTTACTTCGAGAAACTCGACCCTGGCGAGACGGAATCGCTGGTCCATTTGCTTGGGCTTGCGGGCGAATGCCGGATTTGCTCGGCCGACAAGATCGTCTACCGCATCATCGGCGGCCTCGACCGTAGCGAGCAAGGTGTGTCGCTTGAGGAGATCCTTCAGAAAACCGGCCTTGGTCGCAGTCTTCGTGCCCAGTTCACAAAGGATTTCCGCGTCAAATGGACCCGGAAAGGCTTCGAGGAACACATGCGCGGTCTTGGCTTGAAGCCGCCGAAAAATACGTGAAGGTAGCATCTTCGTTCCGGTGGAGGCGCCGCCATGACGCACGCACTTTTCAAGAAACTGCAACCTCGCATCAAGGTCTGGATCGAGGTAAGCGGCCGGCCGGCGTTCGGCGACGGCAAACTCCGCTGGCTGGAGCAGATTGAGCAGGCCGGCTCTCTCCGCGCCGCCGCACAGGCGCTGGCGATGAGTTACCGCGGTCTCTGGGGCCGCCTGCGTGCGGCCGAAGAGCGCCTGGGCTTCCGCCTGATCATCCGTCAGACCGGCGGCGCGGGGGGCGGCGGCGTGCAGTTGACCGATGACGGCCGCGCCCTGGTGGCCCTCTACCGCCGCTTCCGCGAGGGCCTCGACGAACTGGTGGCCGCGCGGTTCCGGGACCACCTCGCCCCCCGGCGGGCGGGAAAGACGCGCCGCCCCCGGGCCTCCAAGCCTCGCAAGCCCCGCAAGTAACGCGTAGTGCGTCAGTTACGAGGGTGGCATGGTCACGCTGTTGCGTGACCATGTTTTCGTCCGTCGGCAGGTGCATGGTCACGCAACAGCGTGACCATGCCACCCCACTAAGACCGGCGCCAACCAGTAACGCCCCAGGGCAATCGCATCTAATCCCCCTGGGTCAGGACCTTGAGCAGGTAATCGTGATCCCAGCCGGCGACGAGGCGTTTGGTTTTGATGCCGACCTTCTGTTGGGTTTCCGACTTCAGCAGGTTCAAGGCGATCCGATTC
>JAPLMO010000328.1 GCA_026386995.1 Planctomycetota bacterium
CGAAGCGGTCGAAGTAGTAGATGCCGGTCGTGTCGTGGTCGCCGCCCGAACTCATGCCGGGGATTTTTCCGAACCCGAACGCCACCAGGAAGTAGTTCTCCGACAGCGGCCACGGGCTGTGGAAGTAACTGGTCGGCCAGCCTGCCGCCTCGGGGAAGCAGACCTCGGGCGTCAGCACCTCGATGGCGTCCATGCGGTCCGTGCCGCTTCGGGGGTCCACGGTGGTGCGGGCGGGGTCGAGGATCACGAGCGATCCGCCCACGTCGGCGTGATGCGCCCCGGCGATGAACGCGATCCGCTGCGACCCCGGGATGGCGTGCGCCTGGAAGCACGCGTTGATGCGGTCCGTGTAGTTGCCGAAAAGGCTGACGGGGGCGGTGCCGTCGGGGTTGGCGGCCCAGAGTCCGTGGAAGTTGGCGGCCGAGCGGTCCACGTAATCCCACCGCGTGTAAACGATGCGTCCGTCGGCCAGGACGCTCGGGTGCCACTCGTTGGTCTCGTGGAACGAGAGGGTGCGGATGTCCTGTCCGTCGGAGCCCATGCGGTGCAGCGTGTAGACCTGGATGGGCTCCCACGCGTTGTTGCATCGCGTAAAGCCGCCGCGCCGCGTGGACATGAAGGCCACGCCGCCATCGGGCAGCGGGCAGGGGTCGAAGTCGTCGTTACGGCCGGTGGTCAGTTGCCGCAACTCATCGCCCTCCGGGTCCACGTCGTAGATGTGGTAAAACGGCTGCTTGAGGGACCCGAAGTCGACCGGGTGGCCGTTGCAGTCGGCGAAGGCGAAGTAGAGTTTGCGGGCGTCGTACGAGAGGGCCAGCGTCGAGTAACACCCGACGGCCAGGCGTCCCTTCACCAGGTCGCGCGTCCGGAAGGACTGCCCCGGCTGCTCCAGGACGCACACGCTTCCGCCGTAGCGGCCGCCAAGTTCGGAGAAGTAGGCGATGTACTCGTGGAGCATCTGGCAAACGAAGCGGTGCCGCTTCATGAACGCGATGGGCCGGGCCGCCAGGAGCGGGTTCTTGAAGGCCAGGTCGCGCGCGGCCCAGCGGACCTTGTGATAGAGCGCCAGGCGGCCCGCGTCGTCGAGCGCGTCGGCGCGATCGGCCTCGCGGCGCAGCGTTTCGATGGCGGCGGCGTCGGCTGCCAGGTCGGGTGCATCGGGCAGCGTGCGGAGGTCTTCCAGCAGGCGCGCGGCATGAAGGAGGGCGGCGCGGATGGCGTCCGCCGAGCCGGCCTCGCGGCCGAGGCGTTTCTCCTGCGCGGCCCAGTCGGCCTCGATTGCGGGGCGATAGGCGGGCGGCTCCGAAGTGCGGGGAGGCCTGGCGGCTGACGCAGGCGCCGAGAGAACCACAACCACCGCCGCCGCAAGAATCGGCAGCAATAGGCGCAGGTGGCGTTGCCGAGTCATGGCGACCTCCGCTTGCTAGTCGGTGTGGAACCCAATGCGCTTTCGCTGCGGCTCTGGTGGCGGGGCCATGAGTTCCCGGATCGCATCAAATACCACGCGGAACTGGGCATCGTACTTCTTCTCCAGTTCAGCGAGCCGCCGCGCCAAGTCTGCATGGGACCCCAGAATCTTTCTCAGTCGCACGAATGCCCGCATGATCTCGATGTTCACGTGCGCTGCCCGCGGGCTCCTCAGAACGCTCGACAGCATGGCCACGCCCTGTTCGGTGAAGGCTCGCGGCAGTTTACGTATGCCGCCCCAACTTGATGTTCCAGAATGGAACTTCAAGTTTTCGAATTCCTTGCGGGTCAGTCTGAACATGAAATCGGCGGGGAAGCGGTCGAGGTTCCGGGTCACCGCCTTGTTCAGGTTGCCCGTGCTCACGCCGTACATGCGTGCCAAGTCCCTGTCCAGGATCACTTTGTGGCCCCGAACCATCAGGATGCACCGTTCAATCCTCTCGACGGGTATCATGCTCTTGTTGTGCCCCATGAATCCGCCTCGTCTTTTCCACTTGGAATCACAATCTGTGACATCAAGTTGCCGCCGCCGGCCCCTACCGTCCCAACTTATGCACCCTCATCACCTCGTTCCCTCGCGGGTCAATCACCTTCACCGCCACGCGCTTGAACTTGACGGCCGGGAAGGGCAGACTCCGCGTACCGCGGAGGGGTTCGAGGCAGTCTTCGTCCGCGGCCGGACTTAATTATCCTGCGGCGGCGCGCACGCTTCCACACAATACTGATGCCTCGGGCAGGGTCTCGGTTACGGGCCTTGTTACCAGCCCCTGCCGCCGCCGGACCAGGTACACCCCCAGCCAAACGCCCTTGCGAGCCTCCTTATCGCGAGCGGTCGACCGCCCAGCAGTCACTTGCCCGGCGGCGGCGCGGGGGCCGGCGGCACTTGCAGCGGCGGCGGCGGGATTTCCGGCCCGGTCTCGGGGGGCGGCGGCGGAGGCGGCGGCATCACGGGCGGCGCAGGCGGCGGCTCGAAGATTACACCCGTTCCCGGCGGCACGTTGGGCGGCACAGGCGGCAACGGTATCGGCGCCGCCTCGCCTCCATAGATGGCATACACCGAGCCGTCTTTGCTGCCGAAGATCACCAGGCCGTTGGCGATCAGCGGCGAGGTCTCGATGGCCTTGTCGGCCTTGAACTTCCATCGCACTTCGCCCGTGGCGGTGTCGACGGCGCAAAGGTTCCCCTCGTCGGTGCCGAAGAAGACCATTCCGCCGGCCACGGACGGCGACGACTTGATGGCCTTCTCGGCCCTCACGGTCCACTTGACGGTGGCCGCTCTGACGTCGATGGCGTACAGCCGCCGGTCGTCGCTGGGCAGGTACAGGAGCCCGCCGTAAACGGCCGGCGAGGCCGGGATGCCCTTGTCGGCCTTGAAGAGCCCTCGCTGCTGGCCGGCGGCGGCGTCGATGGCGTAGAGGTTGCCTCCGTCATCGCCGACGTACACCGTCCCCTCCGAGACGGCGACCGAGCCCGAGACGCCCTTGTCGGTCTTGAACCACCATCTTTCCGCCCCGGTGGCGGCGTCGATACCGTAGACGTTGCCCCCCTCGTCGGCGACGTATACAAGGCCGCCCGCGACGGCCGGTGATCCCCTGACGCCCTTGTTGGCCTTGAACCGCCA
>JAPLMO010000391.1 GCA_026386995.1 Planctomycetota bacterium
TCCCGGGCAATGTCTGTATAGATAATCGCGGCCAACGGCAGGCCCGCGACCGACGCCGCCATTTCCGGCGCCGTCCGGGCGGTTTCCTCTTGCCAGCCCGCGACGGCCACGCGGCCGCCCTTGGCATCCAGGCCGAGCGCCACGCGGCCGGGGAACTTCTTCGCCACCTCGGCCAGCCACTCCGGCTCGCGTGCGGCCCTTGTGCCGAGGATCACCCGCGCAAGGCCCAGGTCCAGCAGGTTCGTAGCGGCCTCCGTGGTGCGGATGCCGCCGCCCATCTCGACCGACATCCGGACGGAGCCGAGGATCGCGCGGATCGTCGCAAGGTTCTTCGGCTCGCCCTCGCGGGCGCCGTCCAGATCAACCACGTGCAGCCACGTGGCCCCGGCCGCCTCGAACCGCCGCGCCACGGCCACGGGATCCTCGTCGAAAACCGTCTCCTGCTTGTAATCGCCCTGCCGAAGGCGCACGCAACGGCCGCCTATCAGGTCAATCGCCGGCAGAATGATCATCGGCGCCTCGTGCCCACGGCAACCCCCTGCTTCCGCAGGGGGCTAGTAACAACGCACTAGCCTCAGGCTTTAACTCGCAGCCTTGTGCGTTACGTCCGCGTAACGAAGTTCTCGAGCAGCGCCAGGCCCGCCGCCTGGCTCTTCTCCGGGTGAAACTGCGTCGCGTAAATGTTGCCGCAGGCAATAGCGCTCGTGAACCAGCCGCCGTACTCCGTGCGGCCGACCGTGACAGCCTCATCCGCGGGGCTCGCATAATAGGAGTGGGCGAAGTAAAAGTAAACACCTTCTTTGGGCATCCCGTCCAGGAGCCGCGTCGGCCGCGCGGCCACCACCTGGTTCCACCCCATGTGCGGGACCTTCAGGCCAGCGGCCGTCACCTGCGGGCTGAAGCGGACCACCCTGCCCCGGACGAGGCCCAGACCTTTTTCGAGCGGCGCCAGCCCGCCGCACGCGCCCGAACCCGGCCCGCCGCAGGTGCCGCAGCACTCGGCGTCTGGCCCGGCCGCCACGGCGCCGCTGGCAACCTCTTCGCTCTCGTCGAAGAGCACCTGGAGCCCCAGGCAGATGCCCAGCAGCGGCCGGCCGCGCTCGCAGAACTCGCGGATCGGCTCCACAAGGCGGCGTTTGCGCAACGCCGCCATCGCGTCGCCGAACGCGCCGACACCCGGAACGACCAGACGCTCGGCCTTCGCGACCGCTTCGGGCTTGTCGGAGACCTCCGCGGCGTGCCCGATCCTCTCAAACGCCTTCTGGACGCTGCGGAGGTTGCCCATTTCGTAATCGACGATCACAATCACGGGAATCTCGGCCTTTGCATGTACCCTGCCCGCGTTGCCGCTTTCGGACCCTAGTGTAGTGTTTCAGAATTATCGCACATTATGGTATCGGGTGCCACGGCTGCGCTGTTTGCAGCCGTGCTCTGCGTCGAACGGCGGCACGGCTGCAAACAGCGCAGCCGTGGCACCCGGTCGCCCGGGATAAGATATCATCTGAGTGAAACACTACCTTCGCGCGTCCGGTTCTACAAACCGGCGGGCACAGCCGATGGCGGCTGTGCCTCGCGCCAGGACAACTATTTTACGCTCCCGGCCCTGCTACGCCGAGACCACTACGCGCGGCGGGTCGGGATGGTCTGTCGTCCAATTGCCGTTCATGTAGGGTGGGTGCTCTGCACCCACCATTTTCACGCGAGAAAAACAGCATTGGTGGGTGCAAAGCACCCACCCTACATATTGGGCAACAGGCCTAGGCGACCCGCCGCGCCAACATCACGTCAAGTCGCTCAGATGCGCGTCAGGGATAAACGACGATGACGACGCGCCGGTTCTTCGCGCGGCCGGCGGGCGTGTCGTTCGACGCCACGGGCTTATAGAACGAGAAGCCTGCGGCGTAGGCCCGCTTCGGGTCGATCCCCTTGGAGGTCATGTACCGCAGGACCTCCATAGACCGGTTGCAGGAGAGTTCCCAGTTGTCGTCCCACACGTTCTTAGTCTTCTTGATGGGCTGGTTGTCGCAGTGCCCCTCGACGCGGATCTTGTCGCCCGCGTAATCCTTGTTCAGGACCGCCACGATCTTGCCGAGGACCTGCTTGGAACTGGCTTTCAGCACATCCTTGCCGGGATCGAAAAGGATGGCCTGCGGCAGGGTGATGTGGGTCTCCGAGCCGATCTGGGCGGTCTCGACGCCTTCGCCGAACTCGGGCTTGGCGCGCGTCCCTTTGCCCGCCCCCGCCGGCTGGCCGGCCTTGGCCGCCTGCGCTGCGCGGGCCTTGTCCAGGTCGGCCGCCAGCGCCTGGTTCTGCGCCTTCACGGTGTCCATCTGGGCCTGGAGGTCGGCGTTGACGCCCTGTATTTCCTGGATTTGTTTCTTCAGCGCCAGGTTCTGCTCCTCCATTTGCTGCTGGCCGCAGCCGACCGCCATTGCGGCAGCCAGACCGATCACCGCCACCACCGCCACGCGGCCCAGCCTCCGGCCAAACCCCAAACTCCACTTCGCACTTCGTTGCATCGCCGACTCCTTTCTGTTACGACGTCGCTTCGGACAGTATCTTGATCGGGCACGAACCGCGCCTCTCGGGTCGCGGCTGATCATCGTATTTGTCACCCGACTATTGCACTCCACAGCGCCTCGACGCCCGGTTGAAAATACCCTATGGCGTAATCCTGAACGAGCATCACCAACCCGGCCGCCATGCCCAGGAACGGGCCGTATGGCACCTCGCGGCTGTCGTCCGGCGCGGTCGTCTCCGGCGCCGACTCCTCGCCGAGCGTTAGCCGCTGGTCCTCTTCCCGCCTCAGGAAGAGGACACTCGCGCCGAACGCCACCAGGCCGGCCAGCAGCATCAGCCGCGGCCCCATGCTCCACCCCCCCCGGGCCACCACTGCCGCGGCCGCAAAGAGCGCGAACCCGGCCACTGTCGCCAGAAACGTCCCGCGGCACACCTGCGGCGGGGCCGGCTCTTCCTCCTCGGACTCTTCGGCCTGCGTCCGCTTCCTCGCCCGCAGCGCCTGCCACAGGCCGTATGGCAATCCGAGGAACGGCGCGACCAGAAAGACAAGGACGGTCGCCTCCCAGCCCAGGCATCCGCCGATGGCGGCCATCAGGTACACGTCGCCTATGCCCATCGCCTCACGCTTGAAGGCAAGCGTTCCGAGGAACCGCGTCACGTTGATGACACCCCCCCCGACCGCCGCCCCCACCAGGCCCAGCACAACGGCGTCGGTCCGCTCCCACCCCGTCCAGCGAGGCACAAGGTGGTCGTACGCGCCGACCGCCTGGACCTCCGGCCACACCAGCGACGCCACCAAGCCGACCGCCAGCGCGAAGTTCGTGACCGAGGTGTAAATCTCCTTCCGCTCGTAGTCGATCACGCCCGACGCCAGCAGGGCCGACGCCAGCGCCATGTGCACAAGGTACACGCCGGCGTGGGCCGCCCCCTGACGCAGGCCAGCATGCTCCGGGCCGAACCACGCCCCCGCCTTGAAGTACGCCAGCCAGTACCCGAACCAGATGAGGCCCGTCGCCAATTCCACCAGCATGTAGCGGGCCGAGAACTTCGCGCCGCACTTGCGGCACCGGCCGCCCAGAATAAAGTAACTGGCGACCGGGATATTATCGTACCAGGCAATCGGGGCGCCGCAAGACGTGCAGTGCGACCCCGGCCAGACCAGGCTCTTACCGGCCGGCAACCGGTAGATGCAGACGTTCAGGAAACTTCCGACGCACAGACCTAGCGCAAGGAAGAAGAACCCGAAGTGCCACGTTGAAAACAACTCCGAAAGAGTGCCGTCCATTCGCCCGCCCGTCGTCTTGCCGTCCGGGGGGAATCTATCACTCCCCTGGGGGCGTTGCAAGGCAAAACGAGCGATGCCGACAACGAGGGTGCGCCTGAAAAAAGTGGCGTCGTGCCAGAGTCTGTCATTCTGAGCCGCCTTCAGGCGGCGAAGAATCTGGCCGCGGCAATTTCTACGGCGAGATTCTTCGCTGCGCTCAGAATGACCCCAACGATGATCTTGCCACTTTATTTCGGCGTACCCGGCAACGACCGCCGTTAGCGCATGGACCCGGGCATGGCCTTGTGCACGGCTTCGAGGATCAGCGACGCCTTCTCGGCCGCTGCTCGGGCCTCCTCCGGTTTGACGCGGAGGTCCTGGCCATAGTCACCCGTCTGGCGGGTCCGCAAGAGCCACGAAAAGGCCTCGCCGAGTTCGGACGGCCAGCGGCCGGTGCGCACAAGGTCGCGATGCACGGCTGTGGCCAATGCGGTGTGTTTGGTAAATGTCTTGCCTTCCAGGGCAAAGAGTGCCGACGCCGCGTAAAACGCCGAGTAGTAGGCCCGAGACGCGGCGCCGTCAGGGTCGGTGGCAACGAGGGCCTCGGCCGAGGAGAATGCCTTGAGCGCCCGATCCCAAAGCGAAGCAGCCTCCGCGTTCACAGCCGCACCCCCTCGCGCCGGGCGCTGCGGTAAATGGCGAATTCCTGCGCCTCATAAGAATCCACGTCTGCCGGCCAGGCATCAATGAGCCTGTCCGTCTCCAGTTGCAGCGGATAGAGAGCGTGAATTATCGTTTCCAGGTCCCGCCCCAACTGCACCGGCCCCTTCAACAGCACCATGAGATCGATATCGCTCTCGGGCCCCGCCTGGCGTCGCGCCTCGGACCCAAAGAGCACCAGCCCCTTGAGGCGATCCGCAAAGGCCGCTTCAAGGCGACACCTGATCTGCTTGAGCAACTCGTTGGTCTCCATGACGACTTTCCTCCGACCAGCGGCCTGCCATCAACGTCTCCCATTCTCCCTGCCGCCCTGCCTCACGTCCACAGGAAATCGCAGATCCCGGGCCAAATCTCAGCACACAAGAACTCTCGCAAATCCAGCCCGCCCCTGATAATATTCCCGCCTATGGAACGCAAGCCTTACAACCTGGGCTGGCTGGTGCTCCTGAACGCCTTCTACACGCTGGCGGCGCTCGTGGCATGGCCGGTGTACCTCTTTCTCCTGGCGACGCGCGGGAAGTACCGCCACAAGTGCTGGCAGCGGTGGGGGTTTGTGCCGAAGTTCGCGGCGTGTGCGCGGCAGGTCGGGAGACCCGCCGCGCAAACCCAGGAGGGCGGCAACGCGCCTCAGAATGACAAAAAGGGCGCCGGGCAGCGATTCTGGGTCCACGCCATCAGCGTCGGTGAGGTCGAGGCCGCACGCACGTTCGTCCCGGCCCTGGCCGCCGCGAGATCGTTCTTTCGACCACCACAAAGACCGGCATGGAGCGGGCCGCGAAACTCTTCCCCGACCGGCCGCTGTTCCACTTTCCGCTCGACCTGGCGCCGTGCGTGCTGCTGGCGCTGGGGCGCGTGCGGCCGACGGCGGTCATCCAGGTGGAATCGGAGTGGTGGCCGAACTTCTTCTACATCGCCCGCCTCCTGGGCGTCCCGGTTCTGGCGGTCAACGTGCGGATCACCAAGAAGAGCCGCGACCGGTACCGCTCGATCCGCCCGCTGATGGCTGCGGCCTTCAACAGCGCCGCCGCCATCGGCGTCCAGGCCGAGGTGTACCGCGACCGCCTGGAGAGCCTCGGCGCCGCCCCGTTGCGCATCCGCGTCACCGGCCAGATGAAGCACGACGGCGTCGCATTCACCGACACCGTTGCGGGGGCCGATGACCTGGCGCGCGAGATCGGCATCCGGCAGGGCGAACAGGTGTTCGTCGCGGGATCGACCGGCCCCGGCGAGGAGGACGCCCTGCTGGCCGCCTACCGCGACGCCCGCCGCGCGTTCCCGCGCCTGCGCCTCGTGATCGTGCCGCGACGGCCCGAGAACTTCCAGGAGGCGGCCCGGACAATCCTTGCGGCCGGGCTGGGCCTGGTGCGCCGCTCGCAAAACGGAGGCTGGGAAGGCCCCAAGGAACTGCCGCCCGTCATCCTCGGCGACACGATGGGCGAACTCCTGAAGTGGTACGCGCTGGCGGACATCGTCTTCGTTGGCCGCAGCCTCGCGCCCATCGGCGGCTCGAACCCGATGGAGCCGGGGGGCCTCGGGAAGGCCCTGCTCTGGGGCCCGCACATGTTCAACTTTCCGGAGGAGTCGGCGGCGCTGGTCGAGGGCGGCGCGGCCCGCGAGGTCTCCTCGGCCGCCGATATCGCCGCGGCCCTGGTCGACCTCTTGACGCACGGCGAGCGCCGCCGTCAAATGGGCGAGGCCGCCCGGGCCGCCATCCGCCGCATGCAGGGCGCCACGGCCCGCAACATCGACCTGGTGCGCCGCGTGCTCGACAACATTTAGCCGGTCGCAATTGAATCTACGGGTGCCACGGCTGCGCAGTTTGCAGCCGTGTATCCCTGCCGACGACCACGGCTGCAAAAGGCGCAGCCGTGGCACCCGCATAATCAAAGTTGAAGGACCACTGGCCGCGACCGCACACGGCCGCGTTTTCGGAGGCGTGAATGACCCGCGAAACACGCACAACCCTGATGGCCCAGGTCAAGAGCGTCGTCGTCAAACTCGGCACCAACGTCCTGGCCAACGACCGGGGCCTGCTGGACGAGGCCCAGATCGGCCGCATCGCCGACCAGGTGATGGCCCTGGAATCGCAGGGCCGCCGCGTCGTCGTCGTCTCCAGCGGCGCGATCGCCGCCGGCATGGGCGACCTCGAACTGGCGAAGCGCCCCGACGCCCTGCCGCAACTCCAGGCCTGCGCCGCGGTGGGCCAGGCGAAACTCATGATGATGTTCGACAACGCCCTGCGCCGCCACGGCCGCCACGCCGCACAGATCCTGCTCGTGCGCGGCGACGTCGAGGACCGCTCCCGGTACCTCAATATCCGCAACTGCATCACGGCCCTCCAGGGGTACGGGGCCGTGCCGGTCATCAACGAGAACGACACCGTCAGCATCGACGAGATCCGTTTCGGCGAGAACGATATCCTGGCGGCGATGGTCACGAACCTCCTGAGGGCCGACCTCCTGGTGCTGCTGACGACCGTCGACGGCGTCTTCCGCGACAAGGCCCGCAAGGACCGCTTCGACGTGGTCCGAGACATGGCGGAAGTCATGGCCGCGGCGGACGGTACGCGCTCGTCGCTCGGCTCGGGCGGCATGCCGACCAAGTTGCAGGCGGCCGAGAAGGTGACGCAGGCCGGCGAAATGGCCGCCATCGCCAACGGCCGCCGACCCAACATACTCGTGGACCTCATGGCGGGCGAGCCGGTCGGCACGCTCTTCCTGCCGAAGGCCCACAAGATGTCGGCCCGGCAGAGGTGGATCGGCCTGACACGCCGGCCGCGCGGCAAGGTCCTCATCGACGCCGGGGCCGCCCGCGCCGTGCGGGCCCGCAAGAGCCTGCTCGCCTCCGGCATCACGGCCGTCGAGGGAACGTTCGACGCCGGCGACGTGATCGCGATCGTCGCCCCCGACGGCCAGGCGGTCGCCCAGGGCCTTACAAACTACTCATCGGATGACATTGATAAGATCAAGGGCCTGCGCACCAGCCGGTTCGCCGCCGTCCTTGGCGACCGCACGTACGACGAGGTCGTCCACGCGGACAATCTGGTCCTGACGGCGTTATAGGCTGGTAACCTATCACAATGGAATGTGTGGGTGCCACGGCTGCGCAGTTTGCAGCCGTGTGTCCCTGCCGACGACCACGGCTGCACAAGGCGCAGCCGTGGCACCCAACGCCGTTAACCAAGTGCTGATGAGAACTGATTTCTGATAGCGGCAATTCGAGCTGTTTCGTGCCGTGAGAGGCTGTGGAGTTTCGGAGGTCCGGGCGGATGATCGTTCTTTTTGCGAGGCCA
>JAPLMO010000047.1 GCA_026386995.1 Planctomycetota bacterium
GACCGCGTCCTGAACACGGGCGTCGTCGTGGTGGGAGAAGTGGTCATCTCGGTCGCCGACATCGACCTCGTGTACCTGAGCCTTAACCTCATCCTTACGTCAGTGGAAACGGCAAGAGGCCGGAAGAACGAGGCCGCCCAGGCGGCCGCCCTCCAATCGGAGAGTTGAAGATGATCGCCAGCGAGACGCCGTCGGCGAAGTCACCGGCCTTGAGCGACTTCGCGAGGGTCATGACCCCCGCGAAGGCACTGGCTCCGCAGCGCATCGCCCTCGACCCGGCTGACGTCAAGGCCGGCCTCGGCAAACTGGTCCTCACGGTCGTCGCCCTGGTTCGCGACCTCCTGGAGCGCCAGGCGATCCGGCGGATGGAGGCCGGCTCGCTGACCGACGCCGAAATTGAAAGGATCGGGACGACCTTCATGCGCCTCGGCGAGGAGATCGAACGCCTCAAAAAAGAGTTCGGACTGGAGGGGAAGGAACTCAACATCGACCTTGGACCTCTGGGCAAACTCCTTTAAGGACGGGAACCGATGATCGCCTGACAGCGCAGCATGACGCACGCCGTGGCCAGTAGCACGCCGGCCGACGTTCTGGAACGCGTGCTCGACAAGGGCGTGGTCATCGCCGGCGACATCAAGGTCAAACTGGTAGACATCGAACTCCTGACCATCCAGATCCGCTTGATAACCGACGCACTGGCCGGAGCGTTGGTGCCAATGGACCCGCAAGGCCAGGCGTTGCGGGTCCTCAAAAGCCAGTTGAATTATGTGGGTGACCAGGCGGCTGACCTCGCCATTCACGAGGGTCCAGAAGGCCTCTTGCAAGTCACCGGGCGATGAACTCTCGTCGGCTGACTTGCATGCCCGGTTTTTCCGCGGCTGTCGCTGGTCATTCCTGCGTCCTTTGCCGTTTCAGCGGTCAAAGCCGTTGCCGTGCGTCCCATCCCCGCCTTTCGGATTTCCAGTCGACATAGTAGACATTCGTAAGTCGCATTTCTGCCGCGCGCCGGGAATTGCCGGGTGGGGCAAAGTTCGTTGGATTCCTGATAGGCCGTCCGATCCGCTGCGGCGGTGGGGGCTGATGCTCCGCGAACCTGAAAAGCGCATGCTGGTAATCGAAGAAAATGAGTTTGCCCAACAGGTCAAAGCCTGCGACAATCCAACATTGAAGGCGCTCCTGGAGGTCGGCTACCGGCAGGGGCTTCGGCGGAATGAACTGGTCAACCTGCGGTGGGTGGCCGTGGACTGGAACCTTGTGCGAGACCTTGGCGGATGGTCGAGCGTGACCGTGGTCGAGCGGCACTACACGGGCGACGTGGCCCAGGCTTACCGGCAGGCAATGGATCTGGTCGCCAAGGCCCAACGTGCCTGAAAACGGGCGCGCAGCCGAACTGCTGCCCAGGCGGCAGTTTGGCCGATAAGAAGAAATGGCGTAAGTGCTTGATACGGAAGGGTTTGGGCGAGTGGCGGAACTGGCAGACGCTAGGGACTTAAAATCCCTTGAGGGTAACCTCATCCGGGTTCGACCCCCGGCTCGCCCACCAAGGCCGGGGTTCTCGCCTTTGTGATCAGTGCATGTGGCAATGTATGCAATCTGCATCAGGAAGCAACTAAATGGCGGACAAGCCCGGCCCGATGGACGTGTTGTGGCAGCGGCTTCAGGCGGAGTCGCCGGAGGCGGTCGCGCGGCGGGCGGCCGTCCAGTACGATGCCGCGGGGCAGGCGTACGTCGTGCCGCTATGCGGGCAGCCGATGCGGATACTGTCGGCGGCCAAGCGCGTCGAGGGTCCCGGCGGGCCGGCGGGTTTCTTCGAGCCGATGCTGGCCGTACAGTACCTGCTGATGGCGCAGGACGAGCCGCCGGCGGGCGAGTGGGTCAACCCGCGGGCGATTCCGTCAGGGGACTTTTTCTTCCGCAGGCCGCACGATTTTCCGACGGAGCGGCTGGAGGAGGCCTTCGGCGACCGGCCGGAGGCATTCTGCAAGGCGGCCGAGAAGATCGGCGGCCGGCCGGTTGCGGCAGGCGATGCGGCCTACGAGTTCGCGGCCCTGCCGCGCGTCCCGATGACGGTCATTTTGTGGCAGACCGACGAGGAGTTCCCCGCGCGGGTGCAGATGCTCGTTGACCGCGCTGCCCACCGGCAACTGCCGCTCGATGCGCTGTGGGTTCTCTCGAACGTTCTGGCCAAACGCCTGATCGCCGCAGCCGAGAAATGAGGGCGGCAAGTTCTGCCCTGAGCGCGGCTGCAAACAGCGCAGCCGTGGCACCCTGCGTCTTGGATAATGTGCAATCTGAGTGACGCACTACCCTAGCGCCGCCGCGCGCGAGACCGGCGGGCATACGCCGCAATCGCGCCGATGGCCAGCAGGCCCAGCGTTGTGGGCTCGGGCATGATCGCGCCCGCCGGCATCGCGAACTTCAGGTTGCCGTTGGTGCGGTCGTAGTAACTGACCATGGGCACCCCGGTGTCGGGATCCAGCGCAAGCGACGGATACTCGCCGACGATGCCGGGCGTGTCCACGTCCTCAAATTGCCAAGCCAGGCCATCCCAGTAGGCGAGTTTCAGGTCTGTGTCCCCCGCTTCGGGGTTGCCGCTTGCGTACGCGATGCGCGGCAGATCGGTCTCGGGGTCGAGGGCCAATGAATTGCCGAACCCGACGATGCCGGCGGTGTCGACGGCGCCCACGTGCCAGTCACCGTCATACATGGCGAGTTTCAGGTCGGTGTTGGTCGAGTCGAAATAGGAGATGATCGGATCGCCGGTGCTGGTCAGCGCCAGCGACGGGTGCGCGCCGACGTGGGTGCTGGCGTCTACGGTCGTGTAGTGCCAGACGCTGCCGTCATACGCGGCGTATCTCAGGGTGCCGTTGGTCTCGTCGTGATAGGCGATCCGGGGATTGCCGTTAGTGTCCAGTTTGAGCGAGGAATAGAGGCCCGTGTCGCCGGTATCGACGGTCTGGATGTTCCATACCGTCCCGTTCTGGATCGCGTACCTTAGCGTGCCGCTGCTGCGGTCATAATAACTGACGTGCGACCGGCCCGTAGCATCGACGGCGAGGGAGGTGTACTCGCCCACGTTCGTGCCGGCCTGCACGAATTCGATGTGCCAGTACCCGCCGATCCAGTACGCGTACTTGATGCCGTTGGGAACCTTGGTGGCACCGTTGTACGTGTACGAGGTGTAACTGATCCGCGGCGCATCATTGTTGTAGAACGCCAGGGAACTGTACGGCCCCACGTATCCCCAGTTGTCGACCGTCTGAGTGTTCCAGCCAGAGCCGCCCCAGGATGCGTACTTAAGGCTGGAATTGGTCTGGTCGTAGTAACTGATGTGCGGATAGTTGGAGACGGGGTCCTGCGCGAGCGAGGTCAAGAAGCCAACGTTCCCGTCGGTGTCCACCTGGGTGGTAACCCACGCGCCGCGCGCACTGGCAGACATAGCCAATACGCATGCGAGAGCCAACAGAAAAAGAAGCGGCCCCCGATTCGTCTTCATAGGCAACCCCCTTGGCGCCATGTGACGAACGGATGGAGAAGGTACGAGACTCCCCCGGTTCGCGGACACACTGTCACTCACTAGGACCTGTGGGCCGAGCCTCCCAACCCAACCTACACGGATCCACTCAGGGAGAATATACACCAGATTCCCTAGAAAGCAAATTATTCGGGAGAACATTCTTCTTTTTCGGCCATCGGCCGCGAGGGCCGCCCGGTGGGCGAATCGACGTAAGTCCAGTAATAGCAGCAGGTTACGTGCACAAGGCGGCGCGGCGACACCTGCGAAATTCCCGGCCAGATTCGGCAGACGCAGTCTGTGCTTGTTGCTCGCATGCCACATGGGCCGAAGTTCCGCCAGGGGGCCTGTGCAGGCAGAAAAACCGCAAGATTCGGTGGTTTTGGCCGCCCGTATGGCATCCCAGCGACGCACTGTTGTCACTCCCCCTCCGGGGCGGCGTTCGCCGGCCTCCACCAGTTCCTATACTCTCCGGCCGACCTGACACTTCGTGGCAGGCGCAATTTTCAGCCTTGTCGGTTGGGGCGTGGGGCCCTGTCGCCGACCCGTGGGGGGACCCGGCGCCGCACTTGAAGCCGGTTGAACCGGCGGCTGGGCGTCAGAACCGGGCAGGCCTTCGCCGACACTCTTGAGGGTGACCACCATGCTTGATGTCCAGAGGGCGGGGGCTGGACGGTTCTGCCCTGAGGTCCGTGGCTGGGCTGCGCTAAGGTTGGTCGCGTGTGTGCCGGAGTCGGTCCGCGACCAGGTCGATCTCTGTGCCCTCCTGCCGTCGGCGGGCGGCCTGAGCGGGCGTTCATCGGATTCGGCGGATTTCGTCGCATCCGCTCTGGCGCTGGCGAGCCTTCCGGGCGCCATCGCGTGGTCGCGTGAAGTTGCCGAGCGGGTCCCGGCGCTCGGTGTGGCGGCCGGCCCGGCGTGCGTCGCGCGCCTGCTGGCGGCGCGACTGCTTCGGCCGGGCAGCGCGTTTCAAGCCTACTGGCCCGGCATCGTTGACCGCGTCTGGACGGTCATCCGTCCGGCCCTGGAAAAAATAGGCGTGGCGACATACGGCTCCGGCCGCGAGGACCTGCGGCACGAGGCGGCCTCGCCGCTGGCGCTGGTTTTCCTGAAGAGCCTGGCGGCCGGCCGGAAGGACTTGCGTCTGCTGGGCCTCGGCGCGGTTGACCGGCCGGACGGGCCCCCGTTCGGCTGGGCGCCCGGGATCGACGCCATCGGCCTTGTTCTCCGCTATCTCCTGGCCGGGCAGGTGCCCGGAAGGTTTCAGTCCCATGCGTTTCTGGCCAGCCCCTTGGCGGGAGTGTTGCGAGCAGCCGGAATCGCCGCGCCGGTTTCTGTTATCCGCTGGCGGTGCTTGGAATGCAGGATGTGGGCGGCCGGCGGCGGGCCGTGCCCCCAGTGCGGAGCATCGCTGACCCCGGTCCGCACGCGGCGACTGATTGCCACCGCGCTACTGCGGCGCGGCGAGGGCGCAAGGCCCCAGCCGCTTCGGACGCAGCCGTCTATGGCACCGCCGGGGGAAGGCTGGGCGCTGACCGTCTACGCCCGCGCCGCGGCCGCGGCGCTGCACCGCCGCAGCGTCATTCGCGCGCGGCTCTTG
>JAPLMO010000125.1 GCA_026386995.1 Planctomycetota bacterium
GGTGTAGTCCCAGCGGAGGTACAGAATCTGCCCGTCATTGAGAACGCAGGGGTGATAATCGTGGTCCTGGTCAAAACACAGTTGCCGCACGCCTGTGCCGTCGGCCTTCATGGCGAAGAGGTTCGTCACCCACTTCTGGCCGTGCCAGCACGGGACGGCCTGGTACGAGGCGGTGCTGCCGAAGACGATCCGGCCATCGGGCAGGTAGCACGGGTCGAAGGCGCTCACATCGTCGGGCATCTTTGACACCTGCCGCAGCCCCGTGCCGTCGGGCCGGACCTCGTAGATCTTCCAGTTCGTGCCGTCGGACTTCGAGAAGAGGAGCCGCTGTCCGTCCCAGTGGAGGTCCACTTCGCCCACGTAGCCGCCGTCGTCGGGCCGATACAGGGTTGTCAGTGCCCCGTCGGGCCGCACGGGCGAGAGGACGGCGATCTCGTTGTTCCAGCCAGTGCGCTTCAGAGACGCGTTGCACTCGTGATTCGTAGGGAATCCGGGGTCGCGCGGCATGTTGCACTTGCGGCGAACGAGGAGCAGTCGGTCGAAGTCTAGGAACGGGTTGGCCAGAAGCGCCTCGGACCTGAGGGCCGTGAGTTTATCGGCCGCGGCGGGATCGCCTGGCGCGGCCTTTTCCAGCGTTTCCAGCCGCGCGAGGAACTCCGCTCCACGAGGATACTTCGGGCCGAACGTCTGCATCAGGTCGGTTATGGCAAGCCGCAGAGACTCCGCATTGCCGCCGCTCGGAGCGGCAGGCGGCTCGGCCGGCGCGCCAATCGCGATCATCGGCCACAGCCCGCACAGCGCGGCCGTGAGCCGCAGCCAGAACATCGGAGGCTTAACGAGTCGCAGGTTCACTCTCTATTCCGGCGCAATAGTTGCGTGCAACACGCCCACCGGCTCCGTGCATGGAATGCCGTACTTATCTACCCTGGCGGTCTTCTGCCAGTCTGCGAATGTCTTACAGACCACCTTGCGCGCCTTTTCTTCCTCCATGTAGCCAGGCGCCGACAGCGGCGCCGTTGAAATCGCAGGCTCGTTTTTTTGCCGGTACATGACCACGCGGGTAACCGGTTAAACACTTGCAGGAGGCATTCGTCACCTCAAAAGGAGGCACCCTGTTCAGTGGCCGCATCGGCTTGGCCTGGGCGGCCCGATGGTCAACGTTACCCGCCACAACAACCTCCCTGTTACAGATGAGCCAGACTGAATCGACTCGGCTTGCGACCCTCTCCCGCCGTCGCTTTCTGAAGGCCTCGCTGCTGGCCGCAGGCGCGATGGCGTTGGGCGGTCCCCGGATCCTCCTCGCGGCCGGCGCGTCGAGCAAGCCGGGAGCAACCCGGCCGCTGAACGTGCTGCTGCTCGTGTCCGACGACTGTCGGGCGGTGCAGAATTTTCTCCGGCAGAACCAGTCCATCGGACACAGGGCCGCTCCTGACTGGCCAAACGAACTGGAGAGGATACGGCAGGCACCCGCGTCTGCGCGTCAGGATCCAAGGCAAGAGCCCGGTGCGGTAGCTCCGCTCGCCGGGCTCCGCGGAGGGGGCACGGGGTAACCCGTGTCCCTACTCCGACCAGGCAAGTTCCGCGTTCCTCTCCGTCATTTCAAGGTCGACAGGTAGAGGATGATGTTGGTGGCGATGGCGGCCGCGTCGGGCGCCTTGTAGCCCTGGCAGCGGTAGGCCTCGTAGCCGGTGAGGCTGAACATGACGTCGAGGGGCGAATAGAGGCCGATCATCCGATCGCCCTCATACACGCCCAGGAGGTCGGCGTACGCCCGGCCGGCCCGCGGCACCTTGAGCGTCGACTTGAACTCCACACCGGTGGTCAGATTGTAGCCGGAGGCCGGGTCCATCGACCCGGTCATAAGGCCATGCTCCTTGGGGATAGGCCGCAGTTGCCAGTTCATCTCGCTGGCCAGTTGCCGCAACGACTGGTCGAAGGCCTGGGCTCCCATGACCGCTTCAAACCACAGCAGCCTGCCCTTGGAGACATAGGCCCTCAGGGCCTCCTTCTCCTCCGGCTTGAAAGCGAAGGCGGCAGTGCCGACGACATAGGCCACAGGGTAATCGGCGAGTTCGGCGACAGCCGTGCCGCACTCGGCGGGGGCCGCCGCCTCGGCTTCCTTGGCGTCGAGCGTGATGGCAGCGCGGGTATTGAGGATCTCCGCCAACTTCGCAAAGCCGCGGTAGTTGGCGCCCACGTTCCAGTTGCCGCTGT
>JAPLMO010000525.1 GCA_026386995.1 Planctomycetota bacterium
TCCTCGCGTTCATGATGAGTCCCTTCCTTTTTCCCGGCACTGCCGGCGCATGTGTTAAACCCAAGGCTCCACCTCGCGCAGCGCCGGCCGCGCAGAGGCAAGTGCATGGCAATAAACCAAGAATCAAAAACCTTGCTGGGAACCTGGCCGTGCGGCCTTTGAGGCAGGCGCGATTGAGCGAGAACGCTCCCTGCCTCCGACGTGGATCACCCGCCTGCTCCGGTTGCGGGCGTCGAAGCAAAGCATATACTACCATGAATCAAAGAGTTGTCAAGCAAGAACCTCGCTCAAACTGAGGGCTTTTTTTCAAGGCGGTTTTTCACGGTGGGAATAGCTCCGGCGCAGACCCCGTGCGTGACGATGTATGGGATAGGTCCAGTATTCCATAACTCGTTACAGCACAGGGAGGTGCACTATGACGCGACCGCAAGCCTTGATGGAAGCCGTATCGGCTAACATGAACTGGTTCCTCCAGCCAATCGGGGAGAATCTGACCAAACCCCAGAAAAAGTTCCTCCGCGATGGGCTGGTCGGACTGCTTCGCGCCGGTCGGCCGGTGGTCTGCCGCATGGCTCGCAGCCTGCCCGATCGGGGAACCAAGTTTCTCTCCCGCCTGGACCGCCTCGAAGGGCATCTCAACCAGGCCGACGACTTGGACCAGAAGGTCAAGGCCGCCGCAACGGGGCTATGGCTGCAGCTGGTGGCTGACGAGACGCCCATCATCCTGGACCTGTCCGACATCGCCAAGCCCATGGCCAAGAAGATGGACTACCTGGCCACCGTCCGCGACGGCAGCACCGGGCAGTTGGTCAACGGATACTGGCTGATCGAACTGTACGCATCCGTGTCGCGAAAGAACCCCGTGCCGATCCTGATGGAACCGTTCAGCCACGAGCAGCCGTTCTGTCCCGGGCAGAACCCGATCATCCTCGACGCGGTACGCTGGGTCTTTGACCTGACGGAAAAACGCGGCGTGCTGGTGGTGGACCGGGGCGGGGATGCCAGGGCGTTGCTGGAGGACTGGATTGACCAGGACTACCGGTTCGTCGTCCGCCTGCGGGGGGACCGCGATTTGCTGGGGTTTTATGAGGGTTTCGGCGGGGCAGTACAGACGGTTCAGACGCTGCGGGGAGGCCAGTGGGTGCGTGTCGAGGCCCGGCAATTGGCCGAGCAGACGCCCACACCACACCGCGCATGGCGGACGGTGAAACGCAGAGGCAAGGTCATCCTGCGTTTCTCACAGGTTGGCTGGGTTAAGGTCCGCCTGCCGGGTCGGGAAGCGACACTCACGATGGTCGTGGCGCGATCGCCCGGCAACGACGTGCCGTTCATGCTCCTGACGAGCCTGCCGGTAGAATCGGCAGAGGATGCCCGGCGCGTGCTGAGCTACTACGCGCGAAGGTGGGAATGCGAGGAAGGGATTCGCTTCCTCAAGAGCGAGGTGAACCTGGAACGGATTCGGACGTTCAACTGGACCGCCATCTGCCGGTTGGTGCTGCTGTGCGT
>JAPLMO010000069.1 GCA_026386995.1 Planctomycetota bacterium
CCTTCCAGGGGCCCGAAATAAATGAGGGACACCCATAGAGGCCCTCCAGGCGGCCGGACTGACGCGCCGGAAGGCCCAAGGGTGTCCCCCTTTTAATTACGAGGGGGCGTCAGGAGCCCCGCCTGTAGTGCTCCTGACCCACTACCCATGGGGGGGGGCGAAGGCTGCAATTTGCGCGGCGGGTCAGGGTACGCGGTTAGCGTCGCGCGGGGTGGCATGCCCAGCGCGCTGTTCGCTGGGCATGCTGTCGCCGCGGCCATGGAGCATGCCCACAGCCTGCCAGCCTGTGGCGGGCAAACGGCGGGGCGCCCAGGCGACCAATCTGTAGGCATGCCACCCGGCAGGGGAAGGAGCGCCCAAAACTGAGCGGTTACTGCCTTGCGGCGATTCCAGGGGGCTGAAGTCCTTGCGATTTGCAAACTGGGCAAACTGGGCAATGCGGGCAGGCCGGCCAGAATGGCCGCTGGCGGAGCACCAAGAAAAATCCCTTCACGATTTGACTTTGCCCACAACGTGAGTTACACTGCTTCGCGCCGGAACCTAATTTCAATTTCCACATACTTCCGGGACGCGGCCACAGAACATTTTCTGTTCAGAAAAAGGGGAAGAGTTATGTACGCGCCAGGAACCCGCCTTCCGCGTTACACTGTATGGCTCCTTCTTGCGACCGGGGCGTTGTTGCTCTTCGGCCCGCCGTTGGCGGCCGCAACGACTTCCACGTGGACCAACACCGCCGGCGACGGCGAGTACGCCACGCCCGGCAACTGGAACCCCGCCGGCGTTCCGCTTGATGACGGCACGAAGTACTACGTTGTGATTCCGGGCGGCTTCAGCGTCTCGTACGATTTCCCTGTGCCCACTGTCGGGACGGTGACCACCCTCACCCTGGGCGCCAGCAGCACCCTGACGATCGATCCGGGCGAAAGCCTCACGGTCGTCGGCGACGCGAAGATCTCCGGCAACCTCCAGGCGATCTCCGGCACGTTCATGGCCACCAGCGCGGGGTGCCAGTTTCCCGGGACCGCCGCCACATTGGCGGCCACCAACGGCGGCCAGATCACCTTTGCTGCGCCAGCGTATTCCTCGACCGGCCTGGCTACGGCCGGGTCGACCTACAACCTCCTGCGAGCCGACGGCATCGGCAGCACCCTGGTCCTCTCGGCGATGACCAGCATGGACATGAGTTTCAACGATAACTGGAACGGCCTTACGCTCCAGCGCATCTCGGCCACCAACGGCGGCGTCATCAACCTCTCCGGAGTCCAGACCCTCAAGGGCGCCGCCCGCGCGGAGGACCGCGTGGAGTTCGTCATCGACTCCTCCGGCAGCAACATCGACCTCTCGGGCCTCAAGACCATCACCGCAGGAACCACCAAGTTTGACCTCTCCGTGCCGAACTTCACATTGACGAGCCTAGAGTCGGCCATCGGAACGACATTCGAAGTGAAGGCCGGGACGACCCTCAGCCTGCCGGCCCTAGTTACACAGAACGGCGATGCCGTCACGGTCCGCAGCAGCGGCGCCGTCAGCGCCCCGGAACTTCTGACGGCCAACGGCGTGACGCTCACGGTTGAGACGGGCGGCACGTTCAGCGCGCCGAAACTCACGGCCTTCACGGGCGGCGTCTTCGCCCGCGCCTCTGGCCAGGTCCTGACGCTCGTGCCCTGGACGAACATCGACAACTCAATGCTGAGCACCAGCGGCGGCGAACTCCTCACCCTGGCGGCGCCCAGTTACACTACGACCGCCCTGAGCCAGGCGAACGTGCAACGGACGCTCCTTTCCGCCGACGGTGCGTCGGACGGCGGCACGCCGTCGCAAATCGCTGCGACGGCCATGCTCACCCTGAACGACGGCTTCGACGACGGATGGGGCAGCACGACCGTCCATCGCATCGCCGCCACCAACGGAGGCAGGATTAACCTCTCTGGCGTCCAGACCGTCACCGGCCCCGTCCGGGTCGAGGACCGCCTGGAGTTTCTCATCGACGCCGCTCCCGGCAGCAACATTGACCTCTCGGGCCTCAAGTCCACCGCGGGCCACACCAAGTTCGACCTTTCCGCGCCAGCCTACACGCTGCCGCTGCTGAACGCGGCCGTCGGAACGACATTCGAGGCCAGGGGCGGGTCGGCCCTGGGCCTGCCCGTTCTCGCTTCTCTGGCCGGCGATGGCATTGTTGTCCGCGCCGGTGCAAGCATCAGCGCCCCCGAACTTCTTACTGCCACCGGCGTGACGCTCACGGTCGAGACGGGCGGCACATTCAGCGCGCCGAAACTCACGACCTTCACGGGCGGCGTCTTCGCCCGGGCCACGGGCCAAGTCCTGACGCTCGCGCCCTGGACGAACATCGACAACTCCATCCTGAGCACCAGCGGCGGCGAACTCCTTTCTGTTGCCGCGCCTGGTTACTCCGCCGTCGGCCTTGGCCAGGCCAACGTGCTCCGGACGTTGCTCTCGGCGGACGGAACGTCGGTTGGCGGCACGCCGTCCCGCTTCTCGGCGCCCGCCATGCTCACCCTGAACGACGGGTTCGACGACGGATGGAGCGGCACGACGGTCCACCGCATCAACGCCACGAACGGCGGCCAGTTTGACCTGTCGGGCGTGGAAACCATCCGCGGCCCCGTCCGCGCCGAGGACCGCCTGGAGTTCAACATCAACACCGGCGGCCAAGTCGACCTTTCATCGCTCCGCACCACTACCACGGGCGGCCAGATCCAGTTCAACGTGGCCTCGGGGGGCACGCTCCTGCTCGGCAGCCCAACCATCACCGATGGCGCGCGGCTCATCGTCGATGCGACCACCTCACTCGTCCACGTCGCGGGGGACCTGACCCTCAGCCCCACCAGCCGTGTGGCGGTCACCGGCGCGGCCATGGTGGAAGTTGGCGGCAACTTTTCGTTCCTGTACACGGACGAGACGGCGATGAACCTCGACCGCGCCATCTTCCACTTCGTCGGAAACGGCATGGAGTACCTGGAGATGGGTAGCGAGGACAAGGGCCTGCCGGCGGGGCCGGCCTCGGCCAACTTCGGCCTCGGGCAACTGGTCGTCGGCTCCGATGACGCACCTACGGTCGTCCAACTCCTGGAGGTCGTCGACAACGGCAACCGCACCGGCGGCAACCCCGAGGCCCTGTACCTGTACGGTCTGGGTGGCCCGGACGGGCTGAGGATCCTCGGCGGGTCGACGTTCGTCATCGACAACCTGAACGTCTACACAACCGAGAATAACGCGTGGGTGCACATCAACGACCTTTTCGGCCCGGGCCAGGTGCGAATACCGTATGACCAGGGATTTATCGTGATCACGGCCGGCAGCGTCAGCACCATCCGCACGTGGCTGGCGGGGGCTGCGACCAGTGAGTGGGGCGCTGTGAGCGGCAACTGGGACCTCGGCGTCCCCGGCCTCACCAACGAGGTCGTGTTTGATGCCAAGGCCGGCTCAACGCCGATGCCGGAGCTCCAGGCCAATGCGGAAGCCAAGAAGATCACCTTCCTGACCGATGGCTGGACGATCGGCCAGGACGCCACCCCGCGCACCCTGACGGTTGACACCGGCGTCATCGAGAGCACGGGCACGAGCGACACCAACACGATCGTTCCTGCCATCGTCTTCGGCAGCGATGCCGTGGTCACCGTCAACGGCCCGGCGCACATCCTGGACCTCCAGGCCCCGGTGAGCCTCGTCGGCAAGAGCCTCACCAAACTGGGTGACGGCAAACTGAGTACCGGCGACGTGACGGCCAACGGCTTCAACGTGGTAAACGGCACGGCGACGATCCAGAGCCTGACGGGCAGCAGTCCGACGACCAGCACGGTGAGCGTTCAGAATGGCAAGAAGTTGACAGTCAACTCGTCTATCAAGAACGTCGCCAGCATCTACATTATCGGCGCGGGCAGCACGCTGGCGACCAGCGCGACGGTCCGGTCGACCAACGTCACGGCGGCCCTGACCATCGAGGGCGGCACGGCGCCGACCGCCACGCTGGACCTGAACGACGGCCTGTTGGCGATCAACTACACCGGCGAAAGCCCCATTGACACCGTGCGGGCGCAGATCGTCTCCGCATACAACGCGGCGGCCGGCGGCGACTGGAGCGGCCTTGGCATCACCTCGGCGCTCCTGGCCAGCGGCTCGACCACCAACGGCATCGGTTACGCCTTTAACGGCGAATCGGCCGTGTGGTTCGACTCCGGCATCCCGTTCGGCGACTACGCGGGCGCCGATGACACGACCGTCCTCGTGCGGTA
>JAPLMO010000282.1 GCA_026386995.1 Planctomycetota bacterium
TCCAGCGGCAGATCGATTTCATCCAGAAGAGCGGCGTCGTCATGGCCATGGTGGGCCTCCTCCAGGCGATCCCCGGCACCGGCCTTTACGACCGGCTGCTGAGGGAGGGACGCGTTACCGAGGAACTTTCCACCGGCGACAACGTCGACGGCACGACCAACATCGTCCACAGCATGGGGCAGGAGAGCCTCCGCGAAGGCTACATGAAGGTCCTCCGCCACATTTATAAGCCCAAGTACTATTACCGGCGCGTCAAGACGTTCCTGCGCGAGTACCGGAAGCCCCCGATCACCGAGAAGGTCCGCGCCGAGCACCTCTGGGCGTTCTTCCACTCGATTTACAGGCTGGGCATCCTGGGCCGCGAACGCTGGCAGTACTGGAAACTCCTGGTGTGGACGTATTTCCGCCACCGCGAACTCTTTCCGTTGGCCGTCTCGATGGCGATATGCGGCTACCACTTCCGCCGCACCGCCGAGGCGCACGTGCGCTGAGCGGCCGCAATGCATGCCGAATGAGGGAGGCAGTCAATGGACAGGAAAAAACAGGGCACACTGGCAGAAGCACGCAAGACGCTGGAGCCGGTTTGGAAATGCGACGGCGACGAAGTGGTCGACTGGGTCTGCCCGGACGGCCGCAAACTCGGCGACCATAGCGAAGTTGAAGTCGGGACCCTCGCGCAGGAATTGATGCACAAGGCCCGCCTCCACCTGCGGCATGCCAAGCGGCTGTGGCGCGCCGCCAAGCGCATCGGCGCAAGCGCCGCCTGACCGCAGCGGCTATGCACGATCGAAAGAACGTGCATGGTTGCGATATGCCCGCAGTTCTTGTGCGGGCTTTTCGTGATGGATGAAAAAAGGCGCCAGGCGTTTTTTTCCTAAAAGACGCCTGACGCCTTTTTTGTCCTTCAACCTTCGGGGTTACTTCCGAATTCCCTGCCGCTTCTCTTCCTTGCGAATCGCAATGATCTCTTCGGCCAGGCGCTGCGGCACGCGGGCGTAGCGCGACATCTCCATCGTGAACGTCGCCATCCCCTTCGACAAACTGCGGATGATCGTGGCGTACCCGAACAGGTTCGCCAGCGGCACCTCGGCCCGGATCACGCAGTGGTGGTTGACGTTTTCGGTTTCCATGATTATGCCGCGACGGCTGTTCAGGTCCCCGACGATCGGCCCCTGGTGTTCCACGGGCGCCTCGACTTCGACCCGCATGATCGGTTCCTGAAGGCACGGCTTCGACCGGTGGAACGCCTGCTTGAAGGCCTCGATTGCCGCGATCCGGAACGCCAGGTCGCTGGAGTCCACCTCGTGGTACGACCCGTCGTCCAGGGTCATCTTGCAGCCGACGATCTCGTAGCCGGCCAGCGGGCCTTTCTGCATGGCGTACTCGAAGCCCTTGTTGACGGCCGGGATGAACTCGCGGGGTATGCGGCCGCCCTTGACGTTGTCCTCGAACTCGTACGGCGTCTCGCTGCCTTCGGGCATCGGGATCAGTCGCCCCGAGATATGGGCGAACTGGCCGCTGCCGCCCGTCTGCTTCTTGTGGCGGTAATCGTACTCGGCCTCCACGGTCGGCGCCTCGCGGTACGACACGTTCGGCTTGCCGACGACGACGGCGGCCTTGTACTCGCGGCGCATCCGCTCGATGTAAATGTCGAGGTGCAACTCGCCCATGCCCGCGATGACCGTCTCGCCGTTCTCCGGGTTGGTGGAGACGCGGAACGTCGGGTCTTCCTTCATGAAGCGGTTGAGGGCCTTCGCCATGCGGTCCTGGTCGGCCGAACTCGCCGGCGTCACGGCCAGGCTGATGACCGGCTGCGCCACGAAGATGCTCTCCAGCGACCAGTTCAGTTCCGGCGCGCACAGCGTATCGCCGCTGGCGCACTCGATGCCAACCAGGGCGACGATGTCGCCCGGGCCGGCCTCCGCCACGTCCTCGCGCTGGTCGGCGTGCATGCGGACGATGCGGCCGATACGGAAGTCCTGGTTTGTGCGTGCGTTGCGGCAGGTCTGGCTTTTCGCCATCCGGCCCTGGTACACGCGCGTGTAAGAAAGTTGCCCGAACGTCTCATCGACGATCTTGAAGGCCAGGGCTACCAGCGGCGCGTCCGGGTCGCACACCAGCGGCGTTTCGGCCCCGGCGTTGTCGTGATCGCGGGCCACGTAATCGCGGTCCAGAGGGCTTGGCAGGTACGCACACACGGCGTCCAGCAGCGGCTGAACGCCCTTGTTCTTGAACGCCGAGCCCATGGCGAGCGGCACGATGTCGCGGTTGATGGTCGTCTCGCGGATGATGCGGCGGATCATCGCCTCTTCGACCGGCTTGTCCTCCAGCAGGAGGCCCATAAGTTCGTCGTCGAACATGCTCAGGGCTTCGAGCATCTGGTGGCGGGCCGCGGCGGCGTCGTCGGCGTGCTCGGCCGGAATGGCCGATTGCTCGACCGCCTCGCCGTCGCCGTCCCCGAACGTCAGGGCCTGCATCGTCACGAGGTCGATGATGCCCGTGAACGTTTCGCCCTCGCCCAGCGGCAGTTGGATCGGCACGACGTTGAGGCCCAGTTTTTCCCGCATGTCGCGCGCCACGCGCTCGTGGTCGGCCCCGGTCCGGTCCATCTTGTTGATGAAGGCGATGCGCGGCACGTTGTACCGCTTCATCTGCCGGTCGACCGAGACCGACTGGCTCTGCACGCCGCCAACGGCGCAGAGGACCATGATGGCCCCGTCCAGGACGCGCAGGCTCCGCTCGACCTCGACCGTGAAATCGACGTGGCCGGGCGTGTCGATGAGGTTGATGGTGTGGTCGTTCCACTCGACCTGTGTGGCGGCGGACGTGATCGTTATGCCGCGCTCGCGCTCAAGGTCCATGAAGTCCATGGTGGCGCCGCCGCCGTTGCCGTCATGCACTTCCTGCATGCGGTGGATGCGGCCGGCGTAAAAGAGGATGCGCTCGCTCAGCGTGGTCTTGCCCGAGTCGATGTGCGCCGAAATCCCGATATTTCTGATACGGCTCAAACCCTGCACGGCTACTCCTCCTCTACCTCGGCGAAACTTGCGCGAAACAATGCCCCACGGCTTTTTGCCTGCACTCATGCCCACGGCAGGCAAACAGCCTACCCGTTTGAACACCACCGTTACCTTGGCGAGGGGTAATCAGGTATCCCTGTACACTCTACAGGAAGGGAAGAATAGAAGTATACCCGATTACTCGGCTAATGCAAGGGGATATTTGCGAAATTCTTCGGCATTCCGCCCCGGGGCGGCGGGGCACGAGGCGGCGCGACCGTCAATACAAAATTGTATTGTCCCCCGAATTCGTCAATCTATGGAATGGGCGGCACGTTTGGGTGGAATAGATTCCAGACGAACTGGCCCAACTCCACGAGAGTCTTGAGTACACCATATGCTACGGCGACGAACAAAATGATAGCCACAACCCGGTTCGTCTCGCACCAGTTTCGAGCGCGCTTATACCAGTTACGGCGCTCCGCCTCGGCGGCGGCCCGTGCATCCAAAATTCGTCGCGATTCTTTGACAGCTTCCGCAGTAGAGCCAACCCCGAACTCTGATACCTTCAAGAGGCCGCTCTGTAGCAGCAACCGCATGATGACTTCGATACGGTCTCCCGCGATTCCAAGTTTCGCGCAGAGGTCCTGCGGTCGGAACCACAGACCCTTACCGAACTCATCAGCCAGAAATTCGATCAACTTTTCTTCATCAGGTTTCCAGTCCATCGTTTCACCCGATTTGCCAGCCCTATTAAGGTTACCCGGCACAAATGAGTCAAATAAATTCACAACCAACTTGGCCATTGGGCGACGATGCCTTCCTCCTCAACGACATCCTTCGTGGCGGGGACCGGTCGATCGCGTGGGGAGGGTATCACCCCAACACCGCCCCAGGTCATGCGGGCGAGAATCTGCCAAGAACCCTATTTCAATTTCTATGAAAAGGATTTCGGGGGACACGATTTCGGGGGATTTCGGGGGACACAATACCGATATTCTCATTGCCCTTTCCTTGGTCGGCCGGGGCGGCGGGGTATGAGGCGGCGCGACCGTCAATTCAAAATTGGTATTGTCCCCTGAAATCCGGCATTCCGACGAACCTACCTAAACCACTTCTCGGCGATTTTTTGAAAATCCTCCAGCCCGCGCGCCTTACGGATCGCATGGTGCGCCCCAGGTATGTCGCGGGCGTACATGCTGCCCACGTGCTGCATGTACCGCAGGGCGTCGGCTTCGCCATACTGGCGGAGCAGTGCGGCGTAGTGGGCGACGAACACGCGCCCGCGCTCTTCCAGCGTTACGGGCCGGTACGACCCCGTCTCGGCCAGTTCGCGCGCCTGGCGGAAAATCCACGGCGTGCCGGTCGCGCCGCGGGCGATGCTCACCCCCGCGCAGCCGGTCTGGCGGAGCATCTCGACGACGGCCTCGGGCGTCACGAGGTCGCCGCAACCGAGAACGGGGACCGGCAGGGCCTCGACCCACTCGGCGATGATTCGCCAGTCGGCCCGGCGGTCGTAGCGATCCATGGCCGTGCGGGCGTGCAGGGTCACGGCCACGGCCCCGGCCGCAATCGCCCCGCGCGCCAGTTCCATCGCCAGCCCGCGATCTTCCTCGGAATCGGTGTAGCCGTAGCGCAGTTTGACCGTTACGGGCAGTGGCCCGGCCCGCACGGCCGTCTCGACGAACCGGACGGCCGGCTCCGGGTCGCGCAGGTACACCGCGCCGCAGCCCTCGCCCGCGATGCGCTTGCTGGGGCAGGCGAAGTTCAGGTCGATGAGGTCCCCCGCCTGCCGCGCGGCCACCATCGCCACGGTCTCCGCCAGCGGCGACCCGCGATGCGGCAGAATCTGGACGCCCAGCGGCCGGTCCTCGGGCACGGAGGCCAGCAGGTTCCCGCCCTTTCGCCGGTTGCCGCCGCGATGCCGCTCCCACCGCACGAGTTCCTCCGGCGTCGCCCTCTCGGTGTGCGTAAGGGCCGCCCCGAACTGCCGCGCGATGAGGCGAAACGCCAGCCCCGTCCGCCGGTGCATGGGCGCAAGCGTCAGGTTCCCCGCGAGCGCCACGGGGCCGATCTTGACGGGATGGACAAGGTCCTCCGGCATAGCAAAGGCATTCTACCTGTCCCCGCCGCGCATTTGAAGCCCGCCTGTGGTTGTGGTGTCCCCGAGTTGTCAGGGTATCCCGCTCAGTTTCGGGCGCTCTGGAATTATGGAATGTGGCACGGCTGGCTTGTCCAGCCGTGGCGGAAAGTCCGCGGCGTCTCCCACGGCTGGACAAGCCAGCCGTGCCACAGCCGAGAGGGCAACGCACCAGAGACTGGCCTTACTTGTCAGGAGCAAAATTGCAGTGGCAAGCGTCGGGAGTCCCTGTAGAATACGGCCGACGAAATGACCCGGAGGCACGCGTTACCCAGCGCCTGCCCCAACAGGAGACCAACCATGTCGGAACGTTCAGGGCACCTCAATCGGCGGCGGTTCTTGAAGACGGTCGTCCAGGCCGGCGCCGTGCTGGCGGCGGCGCCGTACGTCATTCCAGGCTCGGCCCTGGGCAAAGACGGCGTCGTCGCCCCCAGCGATCGGATTACGCTGGGCGGCATCGGCATCGGCAGCCGCGGCGGCTACGACCTGGGCTGTTTCCTACAGGAGCCGGACGTGCGGTTCCTGGCCATTTGCGACGTGAAGGACGCCCGGCGCACGGCCGTCAAGAAAATGGCCGACTCCAAGTACGGCAACCAGGACTGCGCGATGTACCGCGATTTCCGCGAACTGCTGGCCCGGCCCGACATCGACGCCGTCCTGATCGCCACTGGCCCGAACTGGCACGCGTCGGCGGCCATCGCCTCCGCCAAGGCCGGCAAGGTCGTTTATTGCGAGAAGCCCTGCACGAAGAACATCGTGCAGAGCCTCATGCTGGCCGAGACTTTCCGCCGCACGGGCCGCGTCTTTCAGGGCGGCATGCAGCGGAGGAACCTGCCGCAGTTCGAGTTCGCCGTTGAACTGGCCCGCCGCGGCAAACTGGGCAAACTCCGGACCGTCCACGCCCATCCCGCCGGCATGGGGACAGGCAGCAGCGGCTGGCTCCCGGCCGAACCCGAACCGCCCAAGGAATCGGTGGACTGGGACCTGTACCTCGGCCCCGCGGCATGGCGGCCGTTCAACAAGAGACTGCTCGACGGCTTCAACTTCGAGAAGGGCGGCGGCCTGATCGGCGGCGGCGTGCTGGAATGGGGGTCCCATTGCGTCGATATCTGCCAGTGGGCCAACGATGCCGACCTGACGCAGCCCGTGGAATATGAGCCCCCCGCCAACGGACAGGCGACCGCCCTCTACGCCAACGGCGTCAAGTTGGTGCTGCGCGAGAACGGGTGGCTGAACCTGGGCTCGTGCCCCGTCCGGTTCGAGGGCGATACAGGCTGGGTGGAGGCCGGCGACAGCGGCGACATCGTCACCAGTTCGCCGGCGCTCATGGTCGGCCGCGGGGCGAAGATTCCCGGGTACCCGGCCAATAACCACATCCGCGATTTCCTCAACTGCGTGAAGACGCGCGGGCTGCCGCGGGCCAACCACGAGGTGACCTGCCACTCGCACATCACCTGCCATGCCGTCGGCAACGCCATATTCCTGAAACGCAAACTCACACTCGATCCCAAGACCTATATGTTCGTCGGCGACGAGCAGGCCAACCGGCTGCGGTCGGAGGCGCTGCGCGAGCCATGGCGGCTGTAGCACACCGACGCTGCCGCGCGGCGGGTACGGAGGGTCTGTTGCCGAATTGCTGTTCATGTAGGGTGGGTGCTCTGCACCCACCATTTTCACTTGAAAGTAGCGCCGTCATACTAGGAGACTGATAATGTTGAAGATTCGGTCTTTCGCGTTGTATGCCGCCCTCGTCGCGTTGGCGGCCTGTTCGATGGCCGCCGGCCGCGCCCCTGCCGCCGCGGGCAACCAGGGGCCCGGCGCGGAGAGCAAACTGATCGCTGTGCTCAAGTCGGATGCGCCGCCGCAGGACAAGGCCATCACCTGCAAGCAACTGGCCATCTACGGCAGCCCGGCCGCGGTCCCGGCGCTGGCGGCCCTGCTGCCGGACAAGGAACTGTCGTCGTGGGCGCGGATCGCCCTGGAAGCGATCCCCGGCCCGGCCGCCGACGATGCGCTGCGTGCGGCTATGAACAAGGTGCAAGGCCGGTTGCTGATCGGCGTGATCAACTCGATCGGCGTGCGGCGCGACGCCAAGGCGGTCGGCGGCCTCGTGGCCAAACTCAAGGATGCCGATGCTGACGTTGCGTCGGCCGCGGCCGCCGCACTCGGCCGCATCGGCGGCGCCACGGCCGCCCAGGCCCTCGTGCCGATGCTGGCAACCGCGCCTGGCGGCGTTCGCCCGTCGGTCGCGGAGGGGTGCATTCTGTGCGCCGAACGGTTCCTCGCCGACGACAATCGCGACGAGGCCGTGAAGTTGTATGACACCGTCCGCAAGGCGGACCTGCCGAAGCAGAAGGTCCTGGAGGCGACCCGCGGGGCGATCCTCGCGCGCGGCGCCGCCGGCGTGCCGCTCCTCGTGGAGCAACTGAAGTCGACCGACAACGCCCTCTTTGGCATCGGCCTGCGCACGGCCCGCGAATTGCCCGGCCCCGAGGCCACCGAAGCGGTGGCGACCGAAATGAGCCAGGCCCTTATGCTCATCGCCCTGGCCGACCGCGGCGACGCCAAGGCGCTGCCCGCCGTGCTCAAGGTGGCCAAGACCGGCGCGACACACGTGCGGATGGCCGCAATGGCCGCGATAGATCGTTTCGGCAATGCCTCGTGTGTCCCCGCGCTTCTTGAGGTCGCAATCGAGAGCGATGCGGACCTGGCCCAGAGGGCGAAGGGAACGCTCGCGAGGCTTGCCGGCCAGGACGTCGATGCCGACCTCGTGGCCCGCCTGCCGCAGGCCGCCGGAAAGACGCGCCAGGCCGTCATCGAGGTGGCCGGGCAGCGGCGGATCATGGCGGCCCTTCCGGCGATTGTTAAGTGTGCCGAAGACGCCGACGCCGGCGTTCGCAGCGCCGCCATCGAGGCCATCGGCGCCATGGGCGATGACAAACAGGTGGCCGACCTCGTTCGCCTTCTCAGTAAGGCCGCCGATTCCAAGGAGCAGGCGACCATCGAGAAGGTCCTTATGACGCTCTGCAGTCGCGGCGGACCGGCCTGCGCGGCACACCTCGTACCTTTGACGCGGGGCGGCGAGAGCGCCGTACGCATCATCGCGCTGCACGCGCTGGCCTGCGCCGGCGGACCCCAGGCCCTGGCGGCCGTGAAGGCGGCGATCGCCGACAAGGATGAGGCCGTCCAGGACGAAGCGATGCGGACCCTCTCGACGTGGCCCAGCATGTGGCCGGATGACGCCGCCGCCGGGGACGCGCTCCTGGGCCTCGCGAAGTCCGCCAAAAAGACGGCGCACCAGGTGTTGGCGCTGCGCGGCTACCTGAATTATGTCCACGAGACAAAGAAACTGGGCGACGACGAGCGCCTGGCCAGGATTAACGCCGTCCTGCCGCTGGCCACGCGGCCGGAGGAGAAGCGGCTCGTCATCTCGGCCGTCGGCACGATCGGCTCAGCCGGCGCGCTGGACATCCTGGGGACCTTGGCGGGCGACCCCGAGACCTCCGATGAAGCGTGCTCGGCCATCCTCGGTCTCCTGGGCAAGAAAGACCTGAAAGGCGTCTCGAAGCAGCAGCGCCAGAAGGCGCTCCAGACGGTGGTCGAGAAATCGAAGAACGCCGGCGTGAAGAAAAAGGCCGAAGACGCGCTGAAAGCAATCAAGTAGTAGCCGCCGCAATAAACCCCACGCATGCGTGGGGATGCTTCTCGATTTGCGCGGCGGGTCTCCTGACTCGCATGATCGCGCGGCGGTTCTCCTGAACCGCCGCGCGTAAGAACCGGCGCGGCGGGCAAGACGTACGTGTTTAGCGTGTCAGGTAAGACTCGTCATTCTGAGCGAGCGAGAGCGAGCGAGGAATCTCGGCCGCCCGAACGGCGAGATTCTTCGGCCCTGTAAACGGGGCCTCAGAATGACAGCGCTAAACACGTACGGCGAGACTGTCCGCTGCGCAAATTTAACGTTGTCCCATTGGGCGTGCCGCCGCACGAAACAATCCCCATCGCAAGCCCATTGTGACCAAGGGCCTGCGAGGGGGCTGGTTTTGATGGCGGAGAGGCAGGGATTCGACCTCTCAATTTCCATAACCCGCGCCACTACAGATACTTACGTCGCAAGCCTTTGATCCTCAAGAAGTTAGGTTTTTACTCACAATCATCCCATGTCACTCATTATCACCCAATATAATCGAAAATCAAGGCTCAGTTTGCACAAGAGTTTCACAAGAACTGCTGCCTCGTGACCACAGACAACCGGCTGAAGGAAGTTCGCCCTCGGGAAGCGTTGCGGCTGAGCCATTCGTCGATGCGACCGCGGTGAAAGCGGACGACCGATGGCCCCGCCGCACCGGACATGGCCAGCGTGGTATGGAAGTCAGCATCCGTTGTGATGACCAGCCTCCCCCGGCTGTCGGCCGTGTCGGCGGTCACGGTTGCGCCCGTGCGACGCCGGATGGGCCTGTACTTCCGCCTTCATTCCCACAACATCCGTGCGGCCGAGGTGGTGGCGTTTCTGTTCTGACTCCACCGCCATCTGCCGCGGCGGTTCATCGTCATTCTGGACCGCTGGAACGTCCACCGGAAGGCGATCCGCGTCCTCCTGGAACGCGGGGCGGACTGGCTCCAGCCGGAATGGCTGCCGCCCTATGCCCCAGACCTCAATCCGGCCGAGCAAGTCTGGAACCACGCCAAGTATGCGGACCTGGCTAACTTCATCCCGGACGACTTGGCCGACCTTGGCCGGGCCGTCCGCTCCTCGATGGCCGAACAACGAGATCAACCGTCGCTTATCCGCTCGTACTTTCATCTGGCTGGACTCGAACTGTAGGCTGTTCCATTGGCAATACAGGGCTCAATAGAGCGCGCTCGCGGCCCTTCCTGGCCGAACAGCCGCCGAGAGCGCCGGCCACGATACCGCGGCGGGCCGTCGGTGCCGGGTGAAGACGGGCGTCGGGGCCCGGCGGCGGGCGGGCGATAATCCGCAGGCTTCTGACCAGGTCCTTCATCTGCGGCACCAGCGGCGGGGCGACGCTGAGGGACCGCAGCCCCAGCCGCAGGAGTTGCGGGAGGACCTCCTTGCGGCCGGCCAGTTCGCCGCAGAGGCC
>JAPLMO010000370.1 GCA_026386995.1 Planctomycetota bacterium
TGGCCAGGCCGGCCACGAACCCGGCGCACGCCAGGCGCAACGTTTCGTCGAGCGACGCGCCCGCGCGCCAGAGTGCGTGAAGGCCTGTTGCGGTCGAGAGAAGATCGGGGATGGGCGCGACAGCGGCCGCCAGAAGCCCGCCCGACGGGTCCGCGCGCGCCATGAGGTACGCCACCGTCTCGGGCATGGGGGACTCGCCGAGTTCGCACAGGACCGTCAGGCACGCGACCGCTGCGGGGGTGGAACTCAATGGCAGGGTGTGGTCGTTCGTGTACCCGCCATCGACCATACGCAGCGAGCCGACGGAGGCCGCCAGGGCGACGGGGTCGGGCACCTCGCCACCTAGGTCCTGAAATGCGCCGAGGGCCAGGAACGCGCCGTACGCCGAGCCGCTCGCGGCGCCGGTGACCGTGTTGAACCCGCCGTCGGCCGCGCGGAAGTCTTGAAGCCGATCCAGGATCGCGCGGCGGACTTCGGCCGGCGCTCCTTCGGGCTGCACGAGCGCCCAGGCGCGGGCCAGGCATGTCGCGTGGACGAGGTCAAGCGCACGAGGGTCGGCGAACGAGCGAAGGTATCCCTCGGTTGCGGCGGGCGGGGCGTCGCCCAGCGCCAGCGAGCACTGAAGGCCGAAGACGGTGTAGTAGAGGTCGGCCTTGCCGGAGCGGTCGCGGAAGCCTCCGCCGGGGTCGGATTGGGTGCGAACGAAGGCGGTGACGAGGCCGGCGGCGCTACCGAGCGACGTCTGTGCCCGCCGCGCCGCCCGGAGTATGTCCTCCTTCAGGCTCACTGAGCGAGTCCCCCTGCTGGAGACGGCCGAAAATCCGGAAGACCACGCGGCGCAGCAAGCCCTTGAGGGCATTGCTGGAGAGCGGTTCGAGGCTGCGTATCGCCTCGTCCTGGTACGAGGCCAGGAGGCGGCGGGCGACCTGCGGGACCTTAAGGTTCTCCATAAGGCGGCGGACCTCGCCGGCGCTTTCGGCCTTGCCGACGTCCCGCGCCCAGACGGCCTCCAGAAACTCCCGTTCCTGGCCCGAGGCTCGCTCGTGCGCGACTGCCAGGAGGATCGACGGGCGCATCGCCGTCAGGTCGTCCGGGTCACCCTCGCCGCTGTAATCCTTCAGGTCGTCGCAGATCTGGTAGGCGATGCCCAGGGCCTCGCTGTAGCGGTGGAGGACGTCCCAGACGCCGTCGGCCGCATCGGCTGCCAGCGCCCCCAGGCGCAGGGCCACCTCGAAGGCTGGGGCGGTCTTGCGGCGGAAGATGTCGATCACCTCGGCGCTCGTGAGCGGTCCCGGGCGGCGGGTCCACCACAGTTCCGCGCCCTGGCCGACGCTGAGGTCCAGGTGGCCGTGGGCGGCCGCGCGGAGCATCTCGCTCTTGCGCTGCGGCGGCCAACGCGACTCGGCGATCAGCCGGTACCCTTCGCCCAAGAGGAAGTCACCGACGTTCAGGGCGAACGGCACGCCGTACTCTTCGTGGAGCGTCTTTTCGCCGTACCGGAAGGCGTCGCCGTCCTCGATGTCATCATGAACAAGCGACGCCTTGTGGAAACACTCGACGGCGATCGCGATTTTCTGGAGGCTTTCCGGCAGGGGCGCCTCCGGGTCTTCGCGAAGCGCCTGGTACGATGCCGCCACCAGCAAGGGGCGCCAGCGCTTTCCCGATTTGCCGAGCCACTGGCGGGCGATCTCTTCGGTGCGGCTTGAGGCGGGGTCCAGGGCGGCCTCGAGCGACCTCGGGGTGAACCAGGAGTCCACGACGCCGCGCATGCTTTCCAGGTCGACCTGCCGGCAGCCGCCGGTGATCGAGAGGCGGATGGATTCCCAGACCCAGTCGGCGTCGACCTCCGTGTTGGCGCAGCCGCTACAAAGGAGCGGAATGGCGATGCCGGGGATGGCGGCCGATTCCATCAGGGGATAAATGGCCTCGAGAGCCGAGAGGCAACTGACGCCAACGACCGCCTCGATGTTGCGGCTGCGGATGAGCGCCATGACGATGGCTGCGCCCTCGGCCACCAGGACGGCATAGCCGAGCCGTTCGGCCTCGGTCTTGAAATCGTTGATGGGGCAGCGGCCGCACCCGGCACACAGAAGGCCGAATTCGTCGATCGAGCCGCCGCACTCTTTTTCCAGGCGCAGGCACTTCGGCAATAGGAGCAGCCGGCGGGCATACGGCACGGCCGCCACGGCCGGCCGCCACGTCTCGTTGCTCACGAGGACGGCGGCGAACTTGCGGAACTTCTCTTCGGCGCCGGCCTCCATGAGGATCGCGGCGGAATGCGCCCGCAGTTCGCTGACCGAGAACGGCGGGATCGCGCTTCGTGTCTTCAGGTGCCGGCGGGTGACGGCCAGAAGGTGTTCCCGCGCGGCCTTGGTGGGCGGAACGGCGTCCATCCCGGCCTCGCCGTGCCGCTCGCCGCCGGCCGAGCCGGGGTGCAGACTGCTCGTCATTCCGAAAGGACGTTCTTGCATGTCCAGTTCCTGGTTGGAGACATGTGCGACAAAACTCTACCAGCCGACTCGCCTTTCTGCAAGAGTCGACTTCGCTGCACCGTAGTGCGGCAGTTACGAGGGTGGCATGGTCACGCTGTTGCGTGACCATGTGCCTCGAAGGGCGCCTGGCCCGTTACGGCGGCATGGTCACGCAACAGCGTGACCATGCCACCCCGCTAAGACTGACGCCATGTGCTGCACCGGCATCATCTTATAACCCGGCGGCCGGGCCGTCGTCTCGCCCGAAATGGTCGCCCGGCTACATACGTGTTTAGCGCTGTCATTCTGAGGCCCCGTTTACGGGGCCGAAGAATCTTGCCGTTCGGACGGCTGAGATTCTTCGCTCGCTTTCGCTTGCTCAGAATGACAACTCTTGCCTGGCACGCTAAACACGTACCCGGCTACGCCGGACGGCCCGCCATGCGTTTCCTGGCGCCGGCGAAATTTCGCCGCCAGGAATGCACTTCCATTCTGCCCAGTGCCTGGATGGCGAGGCGTTTCAATAATGAGACACCGCCGGCCTTCTGATTGTCCCAATAAAGCCGCGGAATCCACCGAAAGTTGTTTTCGTAGCAGGCGATGTAGAGTTCCAGGTGCTCGGGCGTCATGGCGGCCAGGCGGAACGGCACGTCGCCGCCGTCGGGGGCGTGGCGGACGGGTTCGTAGAAGATCGGGAAGACGACGGCCCGTTTGGCCGTCAGTTCCCGCACGAGGCGCAGGGTCCGCGTCACGTCGTCGGGCGTCTCGCCCGGCAGGCCGAGCACGATGCTCAGGACGGGAAAGAACCCCGTCCGCATCATGCGGTCGACGGCGTCGCGCACGAGATCCGGCCAATCGTCAGCGCTGAACGGCGCGGCCTTGGACGGGCAACTGGCGGCCAGGAGGCGCGGGCTGGCGGTCTCGATGCCCATGTTGACCCACAGGTACTCGGTCGGGCTGCCCCAGGAGAGCAGTCGCCGGATTTCGCGCAACTGGTCGTCATCCAGTTGCAGCACGGAGGAGACATTGGCGTGGTCGATCTGCATGAACGCCAGGCCGCGCAGGTTGCGGACCTCTTCCAGCAGGCCCCGCAGGCGCTCGAAGTTGACCTTGCGGCCCTCGCCGCCGTAGCGGAAAAAGTCTTCGCTGCTCGATACGACCGACCGGACGCCCGCCGAGAGGTTCGTCTGGATGTCCGAAAGGATCGTGGCGGGCGCCAGGTGCTCCATGCGCCGGGCGGCCATCGCGCAGAAGCGGCACCCCCCGCCGCAGCCGCGCGAAAATTCCACGACGCCCAGCATCGTCGGCCCGCGCACCGGGCAGGCCAGGGCCGCGGCCGTCTCGGCCGACGAGATGAACCGACCGGGGCTTTTGCCGGCCACCAAGTCCATGACGACCTGCGCACCCGTGGGCTCGAAATAACCGTCGAAGACGGTGTCCAGGCCGTGCCGCACGGCATCCTCCAGCGACTCGCCCCACTGCCAGGCGCCGGCCCCGCCGCCCATGATGCGGAAACCGAAGCGGCCCTTGGCGTCGGCCAACTGCGCCATCAGGCGGTCCATCCATGCCTTCGTGTAGAGGTCGCCGCTCCAGAATTCGCTGGTCGTCGTGTTCGACATGCCGCGCCCCAGCGGGTCGCTGGAACTCACGCCCACGAGTTTGGTCCACGGGCCGAGGAGGCGCGGCAGGGCCTCGGGGGTGGTGCAGACGACGTCGTCGGGCGTAAGAGGGGTGCCTGCAAGCAAGGCGGCCTCGACACGCCTGAGGCCCAGCGGCACGGCCCGCGCGCGGCCGTCGCGGTCGGCCGGCATTGCGGGGGAGACGAAGCGGCGCATCGCCAGTTCCGGCACCTTCGTCGTCTGCATCGTGGCGAAGATGCCCTCGAAGAGGACATCGTAGCGGGCGCTGAGGGTCCGGTCGGCCACCAGGACCACGGCGGGTTCAAGGCGGCTACTCATTGTGGGATTTGCGCTCCTGGTGGGCGCGGAGGATGGCGCTGCGGCGGCGGATGGCCTCGTGAATGTCGAGGCCCGCCAGCGACGAAAAGTCGATCGGTTTCTCGGGCCGGCCTTCTGCGGCGGCGGGCGGGGCGTCGTCGCCGCTTATCGATCCCTCGGCGTATTTCGGGAAAATGATCGCCGCGTGAGGGCAGATACGGGCGCATGCCGGGCAACCGGTCTTACAGTTGGCGGGCTTGGCGACGCGGACCTTCCCGCCCTCGTCCTCCGCATACACGCCAAACAGGCAGAACTGCAGGCACTGGCGGCAGTTCTCGCAGCGGTCGTAGTCGATGACGGGGAACCACGGTATCCACTCGCCGGGCTTCTTGGCGGGGAAAAAGGGGGCTGTACCCTTTTCCGGCTTTTCGGAAAAGGGGACTGTCCCCTTTTTCCCGGACGTGGTGGTGGCACGGCCCTTGGCATCGCGCGGCGGGTCTCCCGACCCACCGCGCAAAGGTGTTGTACGCTCACCTGCGCCTATATGAGCCAGGATCGCCTCGGCGGCCTCTTTGCGCATGTTGTAGACTACGGTGGCCTTGGGCAGGGGCGCCCCGGCGTAATCGAAAAGCCAGCGGACGGTCCGCGGCCAGCAGGCGATGATCCGCACCGGGCTTGCCACGGCGTCGCCCTGGCGAGCCGGGCCGCCTTCGGCGATCTGTTTGAGGATCGGGTCGCGGCGGGCCGCCAGTTCGCACAGGTCGGCCACGGCCTCGCATGCCTCGCCGGACTGCGCGATTGCCTCCATGACGCGCCGGCGCGTCTCGGCGGAAATCACGTCGGCATGGGCGCAGTGGCAGTAGAGGATGGTCGGCGCTGGTTTCACGCTTCGCTCCTTATTGCCCCGTGCGACGCAATCAGACTGCGCGTTCGTCGCCGTACCGGCGACGGCTTAACATTATAGGCCGCTACTTGCCCGCAACATCCAGGCAGACGACGTCGCCGTCGCGGTTGCGGCAGAAGATGCGGTCGCCCGAAAGGATCGGCGTGGTCCAGCAGGTGCCGCCGAGGACCTTGGTCCGGGCGATTTCCTTGAAGCCCTCCGGCGATGCGGCGGCGATGACCAGTTCGCCCTTGCTGCTCATGCAGACGAGTTTGCCGTCGGCCACCATCAGGGCGCCGGCCTTGACGCTCTTCTCGGCCCACTTCTTCTCGCCCGTCTTGTACTCGATGCACGTGAGGGCGCCCTCGTTGACCTGGCCGTCAAAGCCGTAGAGGAACCCGCCCACGAGGACGCAATTATTGGCGTGGTTCCGCATATTCTTGTTTTCCCACAGTTTCTTGAGGCCACCGCCTGCGACCTCGAACACCGCCGCGCCCCGGTTATAGCCCGATGAGATGAAAAACGTGTTGCCCTCGACGATCGGTGTGATGGCGTTCACGTCGTACTCGGTCTTCCACGGTGCTTTGCCGAGGATTCTGCCGTCGGTGGTATTGACGACGATGGGACCGAACGCGTTGAAGCCGGCGATCAGCGTGTCCGGGCCGACCTTGAAGGCGAAGGGCGAACCGTAGCCGGCCACGTCTGTGCCGGACTTCCAGTTCAACTTGCCGGTCGCCTTCTTCAGCGAGACGATGGGGCCGCAGTCAACGATTAGTGCGTCGCCCAGCACCAGGGGCGAGCAGGCAAAGCCCCACTGCGGCTTCTTGACGCCGAATTGCTTCGTCACCTTCAGTTGCCACGCGATCTTGCCCGTGCCGGTCTCCATGCACATGAGGTCGCCGTCCTGGCTCATGACGTACAGCCGGTTACCGTCGATTGTCGGTGTGGCGCGGGTGCCGGGGTAATCGACCTCGCCGCAGGGGTACGACTGCTTCCAGACTTCGTTGCCGGTGGCGGCGTCGAGGCAGAAGACAGTGTCCTTGCCGTCGGCGTTGCCCATCGTAAAGACCTGGCCGCCGACGACGGAGAAGGACGAATAGCCCTGGCCGACGTTCTTCTTCCAGAGGGCCTTGGGCGGGTTGGCCGTCCAGTCGGTCCGCCAGCCGGTCTCGGCCGAGATGCCGGTGCGGTCCGGGCCGCGCCACTGCGGCCAGTCGGCGGCCGGGGCGGTGGCGGTCGCCGCCAGCACAAGGCCCAGCGTCAGGAGCAGGATGCGAGAAAGTACTAGTGCGTTACGCTTCATCGATGAAGCCTCCGTCTAATGGTTCCCGTTGGTCTGTGTGCGAGTCCGGAAAGATGGAGCGGCGAGTATGGTAAGGGGCCAATGGCCTAGTGTCAATCACTTGCGGCTTGGGTAGCCTATCAAGATCGACTCTGTGGGTGCCACGGCTGCGCCTTTTGCAGCCGTGGTCGCCGGCAGGGACGCACGGCTGCAAACTGCGCAGCCGTGGCACCCGCACAATCAAAGTTGACGGACTACGAGGCTGTGGCCGAAAGGCTGGCGAGCGGGCCGAACGGCCGCTACAATCTCCCTGTTTGCCGGAACCCTTGCACTGAGGAGATACCGATGCGCCATCTGTTTGCCGCGGCACTGGTTGTATCCGTGGGCGTGATTGCCTTCGCTGCTGCGCCAGCGCCTCCTAAGAGTGTTACGCACCCGTTTCTCTGCGCCGACTACGGCAGCGGCAAGGTCCGCGTCGTCTCGGCCGAGGGCAAGGTCACCTGGGAGATCGCTGTCCCCGGCTGCCAGGACGTCTGGCTGCTGCCCAACGGCAACTACCTCTTCAGCCACACGCGCGGCGTCAAGGAGGTCACGCCCAACGCCGAGAAGAAGGTGGTCTGGGAATACAAGTCGCCCGACGGCAGCGAGGTCCACACCTGCCAGCCGTTGCCCGACGGGGCCGTCTTCATCTGCGAGTGCGGCACGCGCCGCCTGATCGAGGTCGGCCGCGACGGCAAGATCCGCAAGGAAATCAAGATCGAGACCGCCACCAAGGGCGCCCACGGCCAGTTCCGCATCGCGCGCAAACTCGCCAACGGCAACTACCTCGTCGCGTTTACCGGCGATGGCCTGGTCCGCGAGTTCGACGGCGGGGGCAAGGTGGTGCGGACCATCAAAGTGCCGGGGAACCCGTACGAGGCCCTGCGCCTGCCGGGCGGCAACACCCTTATCGCCTGCGGCGACGGGCACAAACTCATCGAGGTCGATACGCAGGACAAGGTCGTCTGGAGCATCGACGAGAACGAGATTCCCGGCCACCCGCTGCGGTTCGTCGCGGGCATGCAGCGCCTGCCCAACGGCAACACGGTGGTCTGCAACTGGGGCGGCCACGGCTGCGTCGGCAAGCAACCGCAGGTCTTCGAGGTCACGCCAGACAAGAAGGTCGTGTGGCAGATCAGCGACTGGACGACCTTCAACACCATTTCAGGTATCATGCTGCTCGACGTCAAGGGCGACGTCACAAAAGGCGAAATACTGAGGTAGGTAGGTAATGCCACGTTTAGCCGCAGCCTTTGCGCGGGGCACAAGGCCCCGCGCTACGGCGCGTAAGCGTTATGGCGCGTAAATGATGATCGCGTTCTTCTGGGGGCGCCGACAATGAAATCCTATCGCAAAGAGTTATGGTTCGAGACCCGCACGCGCCGCGGGTTTATCAACATCACGCCCCAGGTCGAGGAGTGCCTGGCCGCCAGCGGCGTCCGCGAGGGGCTGTGCCTCGTCAACGCCATGCACATCACCGCGAGCGTCTTCATCAACGACGACGAGTCGGGCCTGCACCGCGACTTCGAGGCGTGGCTGGAGAAACTCGCCCCCGAAAAGCCGTACTCGCAGTACGCCCACAACGGGTCCGAGGACAACGCCGATGCGCACCTGAAGCGCTCCGTAATGGGCCGCGAGGTCGTCGTGGCCGTGACCGAGGGGCGCCTCGACTTCGGCCCGTGGGAACAGATTTTTTACGGCGAGTTCGACGGTCGCCGCCGCAAACGCGTCCTCGTCAAGATCGTCGGCGAGTAGGGCGGCCGCATCCGCCGGGGGCGCTACCGTGCTGTCGGCGCAGAGAATTGACAAGAGACGTAAGTGCTTGTAGAATAAAACGGATGGAGTATTCGGGAGGAACTGTAGGTACAATCATGGTCAAGCGTCCGCGGTGGTCGCGGGCGAGAGGTCTGTCCGGGGAGTCCTGATTAAAGGAGCACACGCATGACTCTTGTCGCACGCATGAGGAAGTCCGCCACACTGGCCCTCGTCTCCTGCTTCGTCATCGGCCTGGCCTCGGTCGCCATCCTAGCGGCCGACGCCGCGGCGCCAAGCCCGTCCAAACTGGTCATCGTCAAGGCGGAATACGGCGATCTACCGAGCGGCGATAAGGTTGACGTGACGAAGAAGGTGGCCGAGATGGTCAAGGACGGCGCCCTTTCGGTCGAGGCGACCAACGACAACTTCACCGACCCGGCCGAGGGCACCGTCAAGAAACTCCGCGTAGACTATACCTTCGACGGCGTGGCCAAGTCCAAGACCGTTGACGAGGGTGAGACCCTTACCATCTCGGCGACCGGCGAGTAGGAAGCGGTCCTCGACAATATGGGGAGTTCAGGGGGAGGCGGCCGCGCGCGGCCGTCTCCCCCTCTTCGTTTCCCTGTTCGGCGGGCGGCCTGAGAACCGACTGCCGCTACAGTTCCGGAGAGCCCGTTCCTCCCGAATATTCCATCCGTTTTATTCTACAAGCACTTACGTCTCTTGCCTGTCCACTCCCCGCTCCGAACGAGTTTCAAACGTTGGCGAACCGGTTCGACATTGGAATTGGCGACAAATCCTGATTGACATCTTATCACAGGACCTGCCTGCCACAATCGGCCCTGTTCCCGCATATGCCCCCCTCCTGCCAAAGGAGTTGCGGCCTTGCCGTGGACGGCGGCCGCGGGTAGAATCCGCTTCGTCAGCAGGTCCGCCGGAGGCCGTGAGCCGTGAACGACGCCGAGATCGAATCGCTCTATACCGTCGGCCACTCCTCCCACACGTGGGACCAGTTGGTGGAACTTCTGCGCCGCCACGGCATTGCGGCCGTTGTCGACGTGCGGTCGTCTCCGTACAGCCGTTATTGCCCGCAGTTCAACCGCGAGGGCCTTGCCGCGGGGCTGGGCGCTGCGCACATCGAGTACGTGTTCATGGGGGACGTGCTGGGCGCTCGCTCGGACGACGCCGCCTGTTATGTCGGCGGGCGAATCTCTTTTGCGAAGTTGGCCGAGAGCCCGCGTTTCAGCGATGGCATCGAGCGGCTCCGCCGGAAGATGCGCGAGCGCCGGACGGCGATCCTCTGCTCCGAGAAGGACCCGCTGGAGTGCCACCGGGCGATCCTCATCTGCCGGCGCTTGCGGCAGTTTCCGGTGCGCATCCAGCACATTCTGGAAGACGGCCGCCTGGAAAGCCATCCGGAGTCCGAATCGCGCCTGGTGCGGCAACTGCGAATCGAGCCTTCCCTTTTCGACGCCGATGCCGGCGGCGAGGGTCTCATCCGCCGCGCCTATGATGCGCAGGCCGAACGTATTGCCTACCGGTCCGAAAGCGAAACCGCGCTGGCGAAAGACCTGTGAACGACGCGACACCTACCGTGCGGCTGTTTACAATCGGCTTTACGAAGAAGACCGCGCGCGAGTTCTTCACGCGCCTCCGCGAGGCGGGGGTGCGCCTGGTCGTGGACATCCGCCTGAATAACGCCTCGCAACTGGCCGGGTTCACCAAGAAGGACGACCTGGCGTTCTTTCTTCAAGAGATCGGCGGCATCGACTACGTTCACCGGCCGGACCTGGCCCCGACCGGGGAGATCCTGGCGGGCTACAAGAAGAAGGTCATCGGCTGGCCCGAGTACGAGAGGCGGTTCAACGCCCTTTTGGCGGAGCGGCATATCGAGACGCTCGTTTCGCCCCAGGAAATGGACCTGGCGTGCCTTCTGTGCAGCGAGCCGACCCCGGCGAAGTGCCACCGGCGGCTGGTCGCCGAGTACCTCCAGCGGGCCTGGCCCAACTTGACCGTCACGCACCTGTAACGTACGTGTCTAATGCCCGCACGGCGGTGTGGCACGGCTGGCTTGCCCAGCCGTGGCGGAAGGCCCGTAACGTTTTCCACGGCTGGACAAGCCAGCCGTGCCACACTCGCTATTGCATGGCGCGCCACAGGCTAAACACAGACCCTGTAACGGAGCGGCTCCATGGCACGGGTGGTTTGCCTGGCCAATTCCTACAAGCACGGCGAGCGGTGCATCGCAGGCAAGTTGCTGGAAACGGGGGCGTGGGTCCGCCCGGTTTCCGACGTTGGGCACGGCGAGGTCCCGTGGAAGGCGCGGCTGATCGCCGGGCGGGAGCCGCAGCCGCTCGATGTTCTGGACATCCCGCTCCATGAAGAAGGGCCGGACTACGGCTGCCAGCCCGAGAATCGCCTGCTCCTGCCCGGCCCGTGGCAGAAGGCCGGGTGCGTGGTTGCCGACGACGTTCTAAAGTATGTCGATGAGGTAGAGGATAGGCCGCTGTTCTACAACTACGTCGACCGCGTGCCGATGACGACGTTCCGGCGCATCCCGCGGACCAGTTGGCGGTCCCTGCAACTGGTCCACTGTTACCACGCGGACTTTCACCGGGACGCCCGCAAACCCGAAGACTGGCGGGTCACGTTCGAGTATCGCGGGGCCGAGTATGCCGACATGAAGGTCACGGACCCCGCCGCGCTGACTCGCCTGGGCCGCGGGGAACGGCTGGGCGGCCCCTTCGTGCTGACGATCAGCCTCGGGATGCCATTTCGGCCCACGAACACATCCAAGGAATACTGCTTCAAACTGGTAGCCGCCGTCGTGCCCCTGAAGGATTTCTCCTAGTAGCCTGTCAGGACTAAATGTGTGGGTGCCACGGCTGCGCCTTGTGCAGCCGTGGTCGTCGTCGGGGAGGCACGGCTGCAAACTGCGCAGCCGTGGCACCCACATAATTAAAGTTGACGCACGGCTAGCCTGGCCAGGCAGCGCGCGCGAGCGAGCCGGGCCTCTTGCCATCCGCCCTTGTGTTGGCTGCGCGAATGGTTAGAATGACGCCGTACTCGCCGGGCGGGGTGGCCCTCTGAAAGCGACCTAACGTGCAACCAAAGTGGAGTTGTCTGGCTGGCGCATTGCTGTGTTTGACGGCCCTCGTGGCAGGCGGCTGTGCCCCGGCCGCGCGCCAGGCCCAGCGGCATATCGGGCACGAGGTGGAGGGCGCCCTTTCGCCGGCGGCCCTGCGCGAGGCCTACCGCACGCCCGCGTTCGTTGTTCGTCACGGCGGCGACCGGTTTACGGCCGTCCAGGACACGGAACTCTCGGCCGATTCGCAGGTGGACGACACGAACCTGCTTATCTTTGCCGAGGGCTCGGCCGACACGATCGATGGGTTCCGCTGCACCGCCCGCCTGCTGGCCGAGAGCCCGTTCGGCTTCGAGTCGAACCCGGACCGCCTGGTCATCATCGTCCTGAAGTGGTCGAAGGGGATCAGCGCGGTGGCTGAGCACCTGAACCGCGCCGCCCAGGACGAGGGCGCGGCCGTGCTGGCGGACATGCTGGAGGTCCACCGCCGCCGGCATCACTCGGACGGCCACGTCAGCCTCGTCGGTTTCAGCGCCGGCACGCGCGTCATCGAGCGGGCGTTCGCCAAGGCGGTTTCCGAGCGCGACGCCGGGCGGCACGAGGCGTTCGAGCCGGTCGACAACATCGTGTTCGTGGGCTCCAGCGTCGGCCTCATGGAGACGCCGCAGTTCGAGGGGCTGCGCGGACGGTTCATCAATTTCGTCAATCCGCGCGACACGCATTTCGGAGACCGCGCCGCCTACATCGCCCCGGCAGGGGAGGCCGCCAACCCGCTGAAGTTGCTGCACCAGGCGACCATCGAGCGCCGCCCGCGTTTCGGAGCGAGCGTTGCCGGATTCCACACCCTGCCGGTCCTGACGGCGCCGTCCCAGTTTGAGGCGATCGAGGCGCTCGAGCATTCCTCCGCCCCGCCGGCCGCACGGAAAGCGTTCAAGATGGTCAACGTTCCCGTGCCGCCAACCCTTGTGCCGTACAACCTTTTCGGGACGCCGCTCGTGAACGACGACCTCGACGATTACGTGAACCTGGCCCCCAACCACTATGTCATGGTCGGCCGGGGGCCCGGCGGCCTGACCAATGTGCCGGACTTCAAGCAGTACCGCGGCGCCGCCGAGGAGTTCGTCCGCGAGTTTGTGGGCGATGCGGCCTTCCGCGGCCGCCTGGACCGCTTCGACCTCAAGACGGTCACGAAGGGCGCCAACCCCATCGGCCTGCCGACGTTTGTGCCGTGGGCCATCCTGAATCCCGGCGAAAAAGAACCGGCCCCCACGAATGCGGAACCCCCGGCAAAACCTGCTTCGTGAAGTAGCGCCGCATTTCGAGCCGCGACCGTAAGGTCGCGGTTATACCCGAGCGCCGCAGTCATGTAGGGTGGGTGCTCTGCACCCACCATAGTTGCTTATGCGCCGTAGCGCGGGGCCTTGTGCCCCGCGCAAGATCACGCGGGGGATAAACCCCCGCGCTACAATCTGCGCGACGCACTGGAGGCAAAACGGCTGGTGGTCGCCCAGGCGACCACCCTACATTTCACTTCGAGTAAATCACCACCCGTGCCGCCTTCGGCGCAAGCGGCGCGATCTCAATCACGTTCTGCCCGCGCTTAAGGTGGGCCGTGACGTCCAGCCGCGCGGGGGCGCCCAGGAACCCGCCCACGGCCGTCCCGTTCACTGTGATGGCGGCGCAATCGTCCGGCAGGCCCTCGGCCACGAGCATCGCGCGAACCTTCGTCAGGTCCACGTCGGCGGGTATCTCGCACTTGCCGCGGAAGAGGTCGGCCGTGATCGGGCTGACGGTCAGTTGCCGGCGTCCACCACCGCCATTTCCTCCGCCGGGGATCCTGCCCCACGGGGCGTCGCCGAACTTCGCGACCGCCTCGGCGGCCGGCCAGGCCTTATCATCGAAGCCCGCGTCCTTCCAGCCCGGCTGCCCCTGCTTCGCCGCCCGCCACGACTTGTCGATGGTGACGACTAGCGGGTCGCCGGAGTCGAACGTGACGGTCAGTTTGCCGATGAGGCCGGCGGGGTTCGGCTCGCCGGAGCCGTTCACGGCCGCGATGGCCAGGGCGTTTACGCCGCCCTTGAGGAACTTGGCGACGTTGACCGTCTGCGGGCGCGACCAGGAATCGCCGTCGCCGTCGTCCTTGCCGGCCTCCTTGCCGTTTACGAAGAGCGTAAACTCGTTGTCGCAGGAGACGGCGAACTTTGCGTCCTTGATCTTCCGCTGGTCCAGCGTGACCTCGCGGCGGAAATATCGTGCGGCCGGCGGCGCGGCCGTCCGGGCGTTTTCGCCGGGGAACCAGACCCAGGAGCAATTCGCCAGACTTGTAGCGGGGCCGGGTGTCTTGCCTTCCGGCTCCGGCGGGCGCGACGGCCATTGCGGCCCGGTGATCGGCTCGCGGACGACCTCGATCGCCGGCCGCACGGGCTTGATCGCCTCGATGCGCGGCAGGCGGGCCTTGCCTTCCGGCGCGAAGACCACCAGGGCGCTTTCGCTCGGCTCAAGGGTCATCTCGAACTCGACCGTGGCCGGCCCCACGCGCTTGTAGGGCAGGACGGAGATTTCATTGCGCATGGCATCCCACCACTCCGGCACGCCCGCGGCCGTGGCGCGGAACTTGAAGGGCCGCGCCTTGCCCTGGTGGTTCTGGTTGCAGATGAGGAAGGCGTCGCGGCCGCTCTTGACGCGATGCAGGACGTGCAGCCAGCCGCTCGTCTCGCCCTCCAGCACCTCCATCGTTGGGTGGACGCCGGCGTCGACCGTCAGAACCTTGGCGAGGTCCTGCGGCGTGGGCTTCTCGGGCATGAGGTACGAGCGCCCGCCCGCCGGGCTGGTCTTTCGGACCGCCAGACCCGTGTCGCCCGCGGCGCCCCAGACGGCCTCCGTGAGCGCGGCGATTTCCTTGGCGGTCTTGCCGAGCGTGGCCGACTTCGTGGGCAGGAACCCGTAGCCCACCACGATGCCGCCCGCGTCGAAGAACTCCTTCGCCTTCGCCATCGCCCCGTACGGAATCACCTCGACCGGCGGCACGATGAGCACGCGGTAACTCTCCTGGTGCAACTTGATCTCTTTGCCGGCCAGTTTCGTATCGTTCTCGAACACATCGTACGGCATCCAGTCGGAGTCGTACTGCACGTCGTCCAGGGCCGTGGTCATATCCTCCGGCGGCACGGCCTTGCCGACGTGCTTGGAGTTGCCGAGGAAGAGGAAGGCGATGGGGCAGACGTGCCGCCCGCCCGTAAGGAGCAAACTCAGGCGGCTCGTGTAGTCGGCGTACACGCGGTACAGCGGATAGCGCGGCTCGT
>JAPLMO010000424.1 GCA_026386995.1 Planctomycetota bacterium
ATGAGTTCGGGCGGCGACCACGACACGACCGGCATCTACTACTTCGACCGCTTCGGCGGCATGGAACTTCTCTACAGCGACCCGCGGATCGCCTGCATGTACCCGATCCTGCTCGCGCCGCGTGCCCGGCCGCCCGTCGTCGCCTCGACGTGCGACCCGAAACTGGGCGACGAGGGTGAGTTCATGCTCTCCGACGTCCGCCGCAGCCTCCAGCCGCTGCCCGAGGGCCGCCGGATCGCGGCGATCCGCATCTTCCAGGTCCTGCCGAAGACGACCCCCGTCGTCAACCAGCCGCGCATCGGCCACGCCAACGCCGAGGGCGCGCGGATGCTCCTGGGCACCGTGCCCGTGGAGGCCGACGGCTCGGCGTACTTCCGGGCCCCGGCCCGCAAGCCGCTTTACTTCCAGGCGGTCGATGACGCCGGTCGCGCCGTCCAGAGCATGCGCAGCACCGCCTACCTTCAGCCCGGCGAGCGACGGGGCTGCGTCGGTTGCCATGAGCCGCCCGGCACCACGCCGGCCGCGCAGCAGACGCTGGCCATGGCGCGAGGGCCGTCGGCGATTCAGCCCGGGCCGGACGGCACGCGGCCGATGTCGTACGCGCGCCTGGTGCAGCCGGTGCTCGACAAAAACTGCGTCCGCTGCCACGACGGCTCGACGGGCCAGGACAAAAGCCCGCTGGTCCTGACGGGCGAACCGAAGGGCGACTTCTCACGCTCGTACGACAGCCTCAAGGCTTACCTGCGGTGGTACGAGTGGGGCGGCAAGAGCATCGCCGGGGTTGCCACGCCACCCGGCCGCATCGGGGCCGATGAGAGCCGCCTGACGAAGATCCTGGCCGACGCCACGCACGTCCCCGCCGTCAAACTCGCCGACGAGGACCGCATACGCCTCTACGTCTGGCTCGACGGCAACGTGCCGTTCTATGGGACCTACGAGGCCGACGCCCAGGCGGCCCAGAAGCGCGGCGAGGCCGTGCAACCGCCGGAAGTGCAGTAGGCGGCCGTCGTACGTGACCCGTTGCTTACGTAGCGGGCTCGAACGGCTTGCTTTTTCTTGAATTTACGATGCTGCCGGCGCATCTTAGAGGACCTTATCGTCACCCATAACAAGGAGGCTTACCGTGGCCAAGGCGAAGAAACTGGCGGAAGACGTGGCAGCAAAGAGCGGTGCGTTCACTTTCGGCGTGTTCGCCACAGGCGACCCGCGCATTGACGAGGCGTCCCGCAAGCGGGCCGCCAACATCGTCGGCCTCGTCGCCGACGTGGTCGCCAAGGGCGTCCGCACGCCAGACGGCAAGCCCGTCGAGGTCGTCTGGACGCCCGTCCTCGTGGACGGCGAGAAGCAGGCCGACCTCGTGGCCCGGCAGTTCAAGGCCGCCGGCGTCGGGGCGATCATCTGCGCCCCGGACACGTGGGCCTTCCCGCAACTGACGGCCATCAGTCTGCTCGCGCAATTCCCGCCGGACACGCCCTTTAACATCACGTGCGGCAACTCCGGCCCGAAACCCGGCGTCGTCTACGCCCACGCCCTCAACGGGGCACTGGCGCAGATGGGGCGCCTGGCGGCCCTGAACGTCGGCACCTGGCCCGACATCGGCGACAAACCGGAAATGACGCTGGCGACCGCCGAGGCCCTTATCGACTGGTGCTATGCGGCCCTCACGTACGCGGGCCTTAAGGGGCGGCGGGTCGTCGTCTTCGGCCACGACTCCATGGGCATGGAGACCGCCCTGGCGCACGTCCTGCCCACGCGGCGGACGTTCGGCCTGGAGATCACGCGGCTGGACATGAAACTCCTGGCCGACATGCTGAATAAGAAGGCCTACAACGAGAAGGAACTGAAGCGCCTGCGCGCCTGGATCGACACGTACGTCGGCGACCGCCTCGACCTCGGCCAGCCCGACGCCGATGCCAAG